>CANMPB010000019.1 GCA_947499625.1 Methylophilaceae bacterium | reverse complement strand
ATGGTGGAATTTCGATGAATAATCTTTTCAACTAAACCCCCCATAGTTTCAATGCCTAAAGATAAGGGGGTCACATCAAGAAGAAGTAAATCCTGATCTGATTTGTTACCAGCTAATGTATGCGCTTGTCTTGCAGCACCTAAAGCTACCACTTCATCTGGGTTGAGATCATTGAGCAATTCTTTCTTGAAGAATGTTTTAATTTCAGATTGTATGTGAGGCATGCGTGTAGCCCCTCCAACCATGACAACACCATCAATCGACTCGATCGATAACTTAGCATCACTTAATGCGCGACGGATGGGCTGAATTGTTTTTAGTACAAGATCACGTGTCGATTCGAAGAACCTATCTTTATCCAGTATGTATGCCATCTCTTTGCCGCTGGAAAATTTGATGATTGTTTTGGCAGACGAATGCTCTGTAAGCTTTTCTTTTAAAATTTTTGCATGCATGATCAAAGAGCGCTTATCTTCATGCGAGAGTTGATCGAGTCGATTTTCTTTTTTTATCATCTCGGCTATTGCTTGATCGAAATCATCCCCACCCAAATGAGGATGGCCATTAGTTGCTAAAACCTCAAAAATACCTTTATGAAGTTTTAATATAGAGACGTCAAAGGTCCCACCCCCTAAATCATAAATAACGAAGGTCCCTTCTTTTTTCTGGTCAAGACCATATGCAACTGCAGCCGCTGTTGGTTCGTTAATAAGTCTTAACACATTTAATCCTGCTAATTTTGCAGCATCTTTTGTGGCTTGTCGCTGAGCGTCATCAAAATAAGCTGGGACCGTAATCACGGCACCGGTAATTTCACCACATAAAGAAACCTCAGCAGTTTCTTTTAATTTTTTTAAGATGTCAGATGAAATTTCAATGGGATGCTTATAACCTTGGTCGGTTTTAATTTGAATATCGGGGCTGGCCTCATTAAATTCGTACGGGAGTGAGTCTCGATATTGAATATCAGTGAGTGCGTGGCCCATAAAGCGCTTCACTGATACGATGGTATTTTTAGCGTCAGTGGACAGATAAGGCAATGCCTCCTGACCGACTTTAGTTTCATTTTCACCGTAATAGACGATAGAGGGAATGAGCTTATGCTCATCCATATCTTTTAAGATTGTAGGGAGCCCACTTTGAACTGTTGCCACGAGTGAGTTTGTTGTGCCCAAATCAATACCTACTGCGAGTTTGTGTTGATGGGGTAGGGTGCTTTGACCAGGCTCTGCGATTTGAAGGAGTGCCATGTTTTAAATAATTTCGATTAGAGCATCATTGATATGCTGTTCAATCTTTTCAATAAAATTAAGTTCACGCGTCACCTTAATAGCACTGTTAAGATTATTTTTGCTTTCAAAGTATCCTGGAAGTTGACTCAGCATTTCACTTTTATTTTTTTGAATGTCACTCGCTAATTTTTCGAGCGCTTGTTTATTTTTTTTTTGTGTTTCGAGCTCTTCACGCCATTCCATTTGTTGTATTAAGAAATCCTGAGGGACCGCCGTATACTTTTCATCATGAATATCTATGCTATATAAGTGCAGTAAATATTCGGCACGTCGAATAGGAGACTTTAAAGTTTGATAAGCATCGTTCACTTCTGCTGCTTTTTTAATGGATACTATTTTTGCTTCATCAGCGAGAGATGCAAAACGATCAGGATGAATTTCTTTTTGAATATTCTGGTAGTTCTGATCAAGCTTTTTTAAATCAATGACAAATGTTTCCGGAAGTTGGAGTAGGGTAAAAAAATTTAAGCTCACACTGTAAAGCTTTCACCACAACCACATTCTGCTTTGACGTTAGGGTTGTTAAATTTAAAGCCTTCATTTAAGCCTTCTTTTTCAAAGTCTAGTTCTGTCCCATCAATGTAGACTAGGCTTTTTGGATCGATCATGATCTTTATGCCATGACAATCAAAGATTTGATCTTCAGGCAAAGCTTCATCAACAAACTCAAGCGTATATGCCATACCCGAGCAGCCAGTTGTCTTAACCCCAAGTCGAAGTCCTAAGCCTTTGCCTCGATTCTTGAGATACTTTTCAACGCGCTCTGCAGCTTTATGTGTTAACGAAATTGCCATCTTAAATTAATTTACCTTGTTTACTCTTTAAGTCAGCAATCGCAGATTTAATTGCATCTTCTGCTAAAACTGAGCAGTGGATTTTAACAGGCGGTAATGCTAACTCTTCGGCAATCGCTGAGTTTTTAATTTCAGAGGCTTGGTCTAATGTTTTACCTTTAAGCCACTCAGTGACAAGCGAGCTTGAAGCGATCGCAGATCCGCAACCATAAGTTTTAAATTTTGCATCTTCAATGACACCATCATCACTTACTTTAATTTGTAATTTCATGACGTCGCCACAGGCAGGTGCACCGACCATGCCAGTTCCTACATGCGGGTCGTCTTTATCAAGTGTGCCCACATTTCTTGGGTTTTCGTAGTGGTCTAATACTTTATCGCTGTAAGCCATATATATCCTTTTAAAATTTTAGTGGGCAGCCCACTCAACTTTACTAATATCAATACCGTCTTTAAACATATCCCACAATGGTGAGAGTTCTCTTAATTTATAAATCTTTTCTTTAAGTAATTGGATCGTAAAATCCACATCAGCTTCTGTCGTAAATCGTCCAATGGAGAAACGAATAGAGCTATGCGCTAATTCATCTGAGCGCCCTAAAGCACGCAACACATAACTCGGCTCTAAGCTTGCTGATGTACAAGCAGATCCGCTGGAAACTGCAATATCTTTTACCGCCATAATGAGCGACTCACCTTCCACATAGTTGAAGCTGATATTAAGGTTATGTGCAATGCGGTGTTTCAAGTCCCCATTCACATAGACTTCTTCCATATCTTGAAGGCCATGTAATAATTTATCGCGTAATTTTCTGATGCGTTCATTCTCTAATTGCATTTCAATGCGAGCAATTCTAAAAGCTTCCCCCATACCTACAATTTGATGGGTAGCTAGTGTGCCTGAACGCATACCGCGCTCATGACCACCACCATGCATTTGCGCCTCAATACGTATACGTGGTTTACGTCTCACGTAGAGAGCCCCAATACCTTTAGGCCCGTATGTTTTATGTGCAGAAAAACTCATGAGGTCGACGGGTAGTTTTTCTAAATCGATATCCACTTTACCCGTAGCTTGTGCTGCGTCTACATGAAAGATCACTTTCTGTTCGCGACAGATATTGCCAAGCGCTTCAATATCTTGAATCACACCAATCTCATTATTTACAAACATGACAGAGGCTAGCACCGTATCAGGACGGATCGCTTTTTTAAATTTTTCTAAATCCACCAAGCCATTCGGCTCAGGTTCTAAATAGGTAGCTGTATATCCTTCACGTTCAAGCTCACGAAATGAATCGATCACACACTTATGTTCAGTGGAGACGGTTAAAATATGTTTACCCTTGGTGCTATAAAAATGGCTCGCACCTTTAATAGCTAAGTTATTCGATTCAGTCGCACCGGATGTCCATACAATTTCTCTAGGATCCGCATTGACAAGTTTAGCTACTTCATCGCGCGCTTCTTCAACAGCCTCTTCTGCAGTCCAGCCGAAGCTATGGCTTCGAGACGCGGGATTACCAAAATGTTCTGTAATGAATGGAATCATTTTTTCAGCCACGCGAGGGTCTACCGGTGTCGTCGATGAGTAATCTAGATAAATCGGTTTACGTGCTATGTCTTTTGTCATATGTTATGCCGCGATCGCTGTAAGTTGTTTTAATGTTTGCAATTCTTTTCTTAATGCCTCTATAAAGTCTCTGACTTCAGTCACTGAATTTTTTTGTCCAAAACTAATGCGCAATGCACCGCGCGCTAGATCTTCATCAATACCCATCGCAAGTAAGACATGACTCGGTTCTTTATTAACACTTGAACATGCAGAGCCACTTGCAATGGCGAAGCCTTTTTTATCCAAAGCTGTGAGTAATGTCGATCCTTCAATATCTTTAAATGCAAAGAAAGTCGTGTTATTTAAACGTACAACTTTTTCAGAAAAAATCACAGCACCTAATGCCTTTAAATGGACTTCAAGTATTTTTTTTAGTTCATGTGTATGAGTTGAAGTCGCCTTCATAGATTCTGAAATGAGTTCACACGCTTTACCGAAACCTACTATCGCTGCAATATTTTCAGTGCCACTCCTTAAATTCTTTTCCTGCCCGCCACCGTAAATCAAGGGCTCGATATCGCTACGTTTATTTAAGATTAATGCACCTACACCTTGTGGACCATATATTTTATGACTCGAGAGCGTCATGGCATCGATGTGAAGTTCATCAAAGTGCACATCAATTTTTCCAAACGCTTGCACTGCGTCTGTATGCGAGAGTGCGTTTTTTTCTTTTGCGAAATCATGCAGGAGCGACATGTCTTGAATAGCGCCTGTCTCATTATTCGCTAACATCACTGATACAAGACTTACATTCTCAGCCGAGATATTTTTGTAAGCTTCTTTTGTCACCACACCATCTTGACTTACATCTAATAATGCCTGCTTCCAACCCTGATGCTTCATAGCTTCCATGGGTCGAGCGACACATGGGTGTTCAATGTTACTTCTTACTAGCGTACTTTCTCTCTGCTTGATAGCCGCACCATGTACGATCATGTTATTTGCTTCAGTGCCTCCCGATGTGAAGATCACTTCAGACGGGTGAGCATGAATGGCAAGTGCTACTTGTTCGCGCGCTTCTTCAATCGCAGTTCTAGCATGTCTACCAAAACTATGCTGACTTGTAGGATTGCCTTGTTGCATCTCAATATAAGGCATCATGACGCCTAAGACTTTTTTGTCTAAAGCCGTCGTCGCGTTATGGTCGAAATAAAATTTTTGCATCATCTTTATTAAACAGCTTTCGCCAAATTACCTCGACTGAGTTTATCGTTTAAGAAAAAAATCGCACTCTCACGGCTCTTGCTATCTTTAGATTGCGCCTCAACTAAGTGAGCTAAAGTTAAGCTCTCAAGATAATCTAAGATTTTATGATTGATGGACACCCAAAGATCATGGGTAATACAGCGACCACCATCGTGACAATTTTCTTTGCCAGAGCATTGCGTCGCATCAATTTCTTCATCAACCGCCGTAATGATATCTTTCACAGTAATCTCTTGATGTGTTTTAGCTAAGTGATATCCACCACCTGGCCCACGAATACTTTTTACAATGCCTTCACGACGCATACGGCTAAAGAGTTGTTCGAGGTAGGATAAAGAGATCGATTGTCGATCACTGATATCGGCTAAGGTCACAGGCTTTTCTGTCTCGTTGAGTGCGAGATCTAAAATAGCAGTCACTGCAAAACGACCTTTAGTGGTAAGACGCATAATAAGAACCTTTATCTTTAAGACTCATAAGAAATATTCAGTTTCTGAAGCCTAGACTATAGAATAGCCTATTATTTTAGTCAAGTATTATTTGGATGCCTTTTTCTTGTGCGAGAAGGCTTTGGCGAGTTTAAGATCCTCGTTGGCACGAGGTTTCAAGGATTTGATTTGCTCCTCTAAACGCTCAATGGTTTGATTTTGTTTTTTGATGGCTAACATCAATTGATCAAGATTTTTGTACATAGGGTCAGTCTCATCTCGGCCCACCGCATAAGCGTTAAAGGCTGGAAGTTGCACTGCACTTTTTTGTTTGGTTTGTTCTTTTTCTTCGACAATACGCGCTGGAATTCCAACAGCTGTGGCTTTTGCTGGCACATCTTTTACCACGACTGCATTCGATCCGATTTTGGCTCCGCGGCCAATCGTAATAGGGCCTAAGATTTTAGCACCCGCTCCTATCACAACACCTTGTTTTACAGTCGGATGACGCTTTCCCTTATTCCAAGAAGTGCCACCCAATGTCACCCCATGATAAAGCGTGCAATCATCTTCGATAATCGCGGTTTCACCAATCACAACCCCCATGCCGTGATCAATAAAAACACGATGACCAATGGTCGCTCCTGGGTGAATTTCAATCCCGGTAAACCAACGTCCGATATGTGAAATTAAGCGGCCTAGCCAGTAAAGTTTGAATCGCCAGAAAGCATGTGCCAGCCGATGAATAAGTAATGCATGAACGCCAGGGTAGGTCGTTAAGACCTCAAGTATCGACCTCGCAGCGGGGTCACGCTCAAAAACAATCGCGATATCTTCTCTAATTTTTTTAAACATAGACGTAATTATCGCATGAAATGATTAACCTGACTAAATTACTAGGTTAATACAAACCGTCGTCAAGTTTTTAATTTTTTTTGTATCTGCGTTAAGATGCCGCGCAATATATTGATCTCATCCACTTCAAGTTGAGATCTCGCAAAAAGAATATGCAGCCGCTGCATCAAGCGGTCACCTTGCACCTTATCTAAGAATTCGATTTTTTCCAGCACAACTTCTAAGTGCGATAAGAATCCCATTAAGCTATCGTGATCTGCTAAAAGATTTAAGTCTTTGGTGTAAAGTTTGGGTGGGTTTGTTGAAATGCTCGCCTGTCTTAATTCATGACATACCACCTGAACCGCTTGGGCCAAATTAAGGGATGAGTAGTGAGGGTTTGCATCAATAAAACTTAACACTTGGCATTGGTGTATCTCAAGATTGGAGAGCCCACTCATTTCAGTTCCAAAGACAAAAGCGACATCTGAATGATCTGCGACACGTATCATTTCGTGGGCCACTTCGCGCACATCTAGATAAGGTTGCGTCAACTCACGTCGCCTCGCAGATAATCCCACAGCAAGCTTGACACCCTTTAGGGCCTCTTCTAAATCATGAACGACGTGTGCATGTTTTAAAACGTCATCAGCACCTGAGGACATCGCCGTTGCTTCAGGGTGTGGAAATTTTTTAGGGCTGACTAAATAAAGCGTGTGAATGCCCATCGTCTTCATCGCACGCGCTGAAGCACCAATATTTCCGGGGTGACTCGTTTGACAGAGTATGATGCGTATGCGATCGAACGCTTCTGAAGTAGCGACCATGGAGTTCCTTCATGTAAAATAGCATTTTATCAAGTCTGTTAAAAAACAAAGCTTTAAATAGACACGTTCTTATAAAAAGAGAGAAATTCATTTTATGCATCCGATGTTATCCATTGCAGTAAAAGCGGCAAGACGTGCAGGCGCTATTATTAATCGAGCGTCGCAAGATATCGGAACACTCACAGTTAAAAGCAAAAACTTTAACGACTTTGTGAGTGAGATTGACGTCGCGGCTGAGCGTACGATTATTGATACCCTAAAAGAGGTCTATCCCACACACGGATTCCTGGGTGAGGAATCAGGTTCCACATCCCATCAGAGTGATTTCATTTGGATCATCGACCCCTTAGATGGCACGACTAATTTCTTGCATAACTTTCCACAGTACTGTGTGTCGATAGCGCTTCAGCACAAAGGTGAGATCACGCAAGCCGTTATTTATGAACCGAATCGAAATGATCTTTATACGGCGACCAAGGGTCGCGGTGCATTCTTAAATGATAAGCGTATCCGCGTTTCAAAATGCGACAAGCTTCAAGAGTCTCTCGTTGGTACAGGTTTCCCATTTCGCGATTTCAAACATCTCGATACTTATTTAGGTATGTTTAAATCGATGCTACAAAAAACTACAGGCATTAGACGTCCAGGCTCAGCAGCGCTTGATTTGGCTTATGTGGCGAATGGGTCACTGGATGCTTTTTGGGAGATTGGCTTGTCACCTTGGGATATTGCAGCGGGTGCACTTTTAGTGCAAGAAGCGGGCGGGATTATTTCAAACTTAAACGGCAAAGAGGGATGGCTTCAGTCAGGCAACGTATTGGCAGCCTCACCTAAAATTTATGACGCCATGTTAGAAGTGTTAGGTCCCCATCTCACAGAAGATATTAAAGTTTAGTGGTGATGACCGCCCTCACCGTGCACGTGCTGGTGAGTCACTTCTTCATGGTTTGCAGAACGCACATCTTTAATCGTTGCCTTAAAAATAATACGCTGACCAGCCCAAGGATGATTACCATCCACGACTACTTTCCCATCTGCAACATTCGTCACTGTGTATAAAATAACCTCACCAGTCTCATCTTCACCTTCAAATTGTGAACCCTCTTTTAAATTTTCTTGAGGGAAGGCTGAAGCAGGTTCGATTTGAACGAGTTCTGCATCGTATTCACCAAAAGCATCAGCAGGCTCTAATGCTAATTCAATCGTGTCACCAATATTTTTTCCGTGCATCGCTTCTTCTACTTTTGGAAAAATATTGTCATAGCCACCATGGAGATAGCCCACAGGCTGATCACTTGATTCTAAAACAACGCCATCGGCATCTTTAAGTTCGTAGGTCATAGTGACCACAGTGTTCATGGAGACTTGCATAAAAAATTCCTTCAAATGTTTTTTTTAATATTTTATAGATAATAAAAGGGATGGAGTGTGACTTTGTAAAATTATTTTAATGTCCGTGCTTGTGGTCAAGGAGGCTATAAAAATTTGACGGCGTCATGATCGTTGGTTTTGCGGTCTTTAATTGCTTTGGATAGTCTCGACTAAAATGCAGTCCGCGACTTTCGTGTCGTGCAATCGCTGATTCCACAATCAACTCTGCGACTTGTAAAAGATTTCTTAATTCGATGAGATTGTGACTCACTTTAAAATTGGTATAAAACTCATGTACCTCATCGCGCAGCATATGAATGCGATGAAGGGCTCGTGATAAACGTTTATTAGTTCTTACAATACCGACGTAATTCCACATGAAGCGTCGCAATTCATTCCACGTATGTGTGATAAGAATTTCTTCGTCGGCATCGGTTACACGACTCTCATCCCAGTGAGGTAAATCAAAAGAAGTGGTATCAATTTTTGATTGAAGAATATGTTTCGCGACTGCTTCACCAAAGACTAAACATTCGAGGAGTGAATTACTTGCTAAACGATTGGCGCCATGAAGTCCTGTATAAGCTGTTTCGCCAATCGCATAAAGATGCGCTAAATCGGTTTGACCTGCAAGGTTGGTCATCACACCTCCGCAACTATAGTGAGCAGCAGGTACGACTGGAATCCATTCTTTTGTGATATCGATACCGAGTTCTAAGCACCGGGCATAGATGGTCGGAAATTGCGACTTAATAAAGTCAGGTGATTTGTGTGAGATATCTAAATACACACAATCGATACCACGTTTTTTCATTTCGAAGTCAATCGCACGGGCGACAATATCGCGGGAAGCTAATTCACCTCTTGCGTCATACTCATCCATGAAACGTGATCCATCAGGTAATTTTAAAAGACCACCTTCGCCTCTTACAATTTCAGATATTAAAAAAGATTTAGCTTTGGGATGATAAAGACACGTCGGATGAAACTGAATAAATTCCATATTGGCGACGCGACATCCTGCACGCCATGCCATAGCCACTCCATCCCCAGTGCTTACATCAGGGTTGGTCGTATAGAGATAAACTTTGCTGACACCGCCTGCTGCAAGAATAGTTTCTTTAGCAGATACCGTGATGACTTTACCGGTTTTGTTATTAAGAACATAAGCCCCTAAGCAACGATTGGATTTAATCTTTTCAACTTTTAAGGATTTTTTTTCTGTAATGAGGTCGACCGCAATATGGTTTTCTAGAATCGTGATATTGGCGTGCGCTTTAACTTGTTCACTCAAAGTTGCCTGAATCGCTCGGCCTGTTGCATCTTTTGCATGAACTACACGCCTATGGCTATGGCCACCTTCTTTGGTTAAATGAAATTGGTGTGTTGTTTCATCACGGCTAAAAGGTACATGTAAATCATTAAGCCACTGAATGGCCTCTTTACCGTGGGAGGCGACAAAGCTCGCGACTTTGGTGTTAGTTAAACCACCCCCAACAAATTCGGTATCTTTCACATGACTTTCAATGGAGTCCTCATTCGACATGACCGCAGCCACCCCACCTTGAGCCCACTGGCTTGAGCTATCTAGAATTTCACGCTTACTCACGATGAGTACTTTTTTGTGGTCAGCTAACTTTAAAGCTGAAGTAAGGCCAGCAAGACCGCTACCTATAATAAGAACATCACAACGTAACATTTTGCGTATTTTTCATGAACTAATTAAGAATGACTGCGTCTGAAAGGGATATATAAAGTATGTTTATTGTTTTTACCGAAAGAAATTAAAATAAAAAAACCAATGCCAACACTTAACAATAACATAGAACAAAAGAAATTATCACTCGTTGCACATAAGTCCGCCGTGTATACTTCCGATCATGATAAATCTTCGATGTCAGCCATTGTGAGCGAGAAAATAGAAAATCCAAATCGTGCACTCGACCAGGTTTTAGTCGAAAGTGCTCAGCAGGGCGACAAGAAAGCTTTCGGTCTCTTAGTCGAAAAATATCATCGCAAGCTCGGTCGCATCTTAACACGCATGGTGCGTGATCAAACTGAGATTGAAGACATCGTCCAAGAAACATTCATTAAAGCTTATCGTGCCCTCCCTAATTTCAGAGGTGATAGCGCTTTTTATACCTGGCTCTATCGTATCGGCATCAACACCGCAAAAAATCATTTAGTGGCGATGGGCAAACGGCCCCGCAATATGACTGAATTTGAAAATGAGGATGGTGAGTTTGAAGAAACGCACCAAGTGGCGGAGTTTGAAAATCCAGAGACAACATTACTCACGAAAGAAATTGGTATTACTGTCAATGCCGCGATTGAATCCTTGCCAGAAGAATTAAAGGTAGCGATTACATTACGTGAAATTGAAGGCTTAAGTTATGAAGAGATTGCAGAGATGATGGAGTGTCCGATTGGCACTGTGCGCTCTCGCATTTTTAGAGCGCGTGAAACGATTGCAGAAAAATTAAAGCCGCTTTTGTCACAACACAATAATAAACGTTGGTAAATTTAATTTTAAGGAAAAGTTATATGAAAGAAAAAATTTCAACACTCCTCGATAATGAGCTCGATCTTAAAAGTTCAAGTCAAACGGTAACGGAGATTAGTAAAGATAGCCGTTTACGCGAGCGCTTCGAAACTTATCAATTAATTCGCGACTCAATTAAAAATGAATTGAGTGACGTAAACCTTTCATCTAAATCTATTCTAGATGCCATTGATAAAGAGCCGATCCAATTGCAGTTTAAGAGGCCATCTAAACTTCAATCTGCGATTGCACTCCCGACACCGTCATGGATGTCTTGGCCGGTAGCGGCATCATTTATTGCTGTTCTTTTTGTAGGGGCGATGATTACGACAAATCCGTTACATATGAAACCAACGAATGCCATTGAAATTGCTGAGGATATTCCAAATGAATATATTGAAGCCCATCAAATGTTAGCGCCGACTAATGTCGCGTTTTATGTCGAAACACAAACTAAGTAATTTTTCTATGCAGCGATTAGTGATTGGCTTAATCACCTTTGTCTTAAGTTTTTATGCACAAGGCGCTGAGGATCCTTGGCTTCATCTAGAAAAAGCTTCTCAAGCCGCCAGAAAATTAAGTTACAAAGGTATTTTTCTTTATCAAAATTTCCAGGATGTCCGCTCCATCGAAATTACCCATCTAAATAATGGAGAAGAAGAGTTCGCCCGCATGGTGACTTTAGACGGCCAGCCTCGTGAAGCGTTATCGCGCGGCAATAATATGGTGCTGTTTAGTTCAAATAAAGAAAATGTCATTATTCAGGAGAGACAGGGTCAAAATTTATTTCCTGCTATCTTACCTCCGGACATTGAAGCCGTTAAGGCGATTTACACCCTTCGCTTTGCTGATCAAGAAAGGATTGGCGGCCGCGAAGCTCAAATTGTTTATCTTGAGCCCAAAGATCAGTTTCGATATCTTTATAAGCTATGGCTCGATAAAGAATTTGGCTTGATTCTGAAGATGAGTATTTTAGATGATCAACAAAAAATGATTGAACAAGCAAGCTTTAATCAAATTGCGTTATTTAGTGGTCAAGATTTAAACTGGTTTAAACCGAATGTCGATACACATAAAAAATACATCATGGATGAGGTGCCTGTAAATAAAATATCACACGAAAAATATTGCACTATTACTAATTTGCCAGCAGGCTATAAAGAGGTGAGTCACGTCACAAGAGCCATGGGTACTCAGCGACAGATTGTGCATCACTGGGTATTCTCAGACGGCATTTCCTTTGTCTCTCTATTTGTAAATCCCATCCTAAAAGATCAGAAGTCTCGATTAGGTGAAACGCGAGTAGGTTCATCCCATGTGCATGCAAGAGTGATGAATGGCAATCAAATTATGGTGGTGGGTGCAGTGCCCAAAGCAACTATTCAAAAAATTTCGAATTCGATTCAGGATATGAAAGCGCATTAAATGATCGAAGAACAAGCCATTGTCATTAAAACTTCAAAAGATCGAGTCACACTCGAAATAGTTCGGACTAAGC
>CANMPB010000018.1 GCA_947499625.1 Methylophilaceae bacterium | reverse complement strand
CTTTTAAGCGCTCCATGATAGGACGCACCGGATGATACACGGTCACCTGATTACTTAACGATCTTGCTTTTTCCATCGCATCATTTAAAAATTGCATCACGTGTGCGAGTTGATGTGCCTCTCCTTTTAAAAGCACTAAAAATGCGAAAGGGGTTAACTCGGCCAATTCTCTTTCTTTTAAAAGTTCATTCGCGAAATGTTCGTAATCATGTGTTTTTAATGCCTCGAATATGGGGTGATTTGGAAAAGCCGTTTGTATATAGACTTCACCTTTAATGTTGGCACGTCCTGCGCGACCACTCACTTGCATCAGTTGCGAAAACAAACGCTCGCTCGCTCTGAAGTCAGGGCTATATAAAGCCTGATCCGTATCTAAGACGCCTACTAAACTTAAATGCGGAAAGTCGTGGCCTTTAGATAGCATCTGAGTACCAATGAGAATATCAATCTCACGATTTTTCATTTTTAAAAATAAATCATTAAGCGCTTCTTTGGTTTTTGTGGAGTCTCGATCGACTCTTAAAATACGCGCATCAGGAAAAAATTCTTTCAATGTTTCTTCAATACGTTGCGTTCCCAATCCTGTGGGATAAAGATCAGTGTTGCCGCATGACGGACACTGCAGTGGCATTTTTTCATCGTGCCCACAGTGATGACAACGTAATCGTTTTTGATTTAAATGCACCACCAAACGAGAGCTACAACGATGGCAGCGTCCCGTCCACTGACAGGATGCACATAAAAGTACAGGCGCGAAGCCTCGCCTATTAATAAAGATAAGGCTTTGTTCTTTTTTATTTAAACGGTCCCGAATCGCATCAATAAGATAAGGTGAGAAGCCTTTAGTAACCGTCGACTTTGAAATATCAATATATTTAATGTCAGGTAATGTGGAATCTTCGACCGCACGCGAAGTTAATTTGAGAAAGCCAAATTTTTTTGCATCTTTTGTTCTTGTCGCATTGAACCAAGTTTCAAGCGACGGTGTGGCGGTACCCATCACAATCGGAATATTTTCTGACTTAGCACGGAAAATTGCGACATCACGTGCGTGATAACGTAAGCCTTCTTGTTGCTTAAAGGATGCATCATGCTCTTCGTCAATGATGATGAGAGATAAATGCGGCATCGGTGTAAACACACTTAAACGTGTACCGACCACAATATGTGCTTTACCTTCTTTAGCTAATCTCCAATGTGTAAGACGTTCGTTATCCGTCAAATGACTATGCAGAGTGACCAAAGAAAATTTTTGAAAACGCGATCTGAAACGACTCTCTAATTGTGGTGTTAAATTTATTTCTGGCACCAACACTAAGACCTGGGCATTGTCTTTTTTCAATGCCTCTTCGATTAAACGAATATAGACTTCTGTTTTACCACTTCCTGTAATACCGTAAAGTAACCAAGCATGAAAATGATCTTTCGTTTTTAATATCGTATCGAATGCTGCTTGTTGATCCTGATTAAGTGAAGGTATCGTAGCTTTTGTTAAATCACGAGCCTCTGCTAATATTACTGCTTCTTTTGTAATCCAACCCATGCCGTCTAAAGTCTCCAAGGCTTTCTTCCAAGTAGGACTTATAGAGCGAAGACTTGCCTCATCAAGTAAAGTCGCGTCAATCATTGCCATCACAATTTTTTTTAAAATAGTTTGTCGAGGGGGTAAATGATCAACGCCTAATTGAATAGCCTTGGGTGTTAAGCGATAAAGATATTTTTTGGCCATCGCTTTTTTGTCCATTTGTTTTAAACGCGACGGTACCGCAGATAAAATTGTTTGGCCTAAGGGGTAGTGATAATACTGGCTACAAAATTGAAAAAGCTTAAAACTTGCTTCATCAAAAATGACCTCATCCTCTAAGCGAATAATCGACTTTAATTTTTTAGATTCGATTGAAGTCGTATCGGAAATGCCTACCACGACACCAATCATTTTGCGGGCACCAAAGGGGACCACCACATACTGACCCATTTGGGTATTGGGTTGAGTTGTTGCATAGTCAAACACCCGATCGAGTGGCACATCGAGGGCGACTTTGAGAATATGAAGTGCGTCAGTCATGGTGTTAGTTTTTAAGGGGAGTCCATCAATTCTAAGTTAAAATAAACGCTTTAATCGTTACCTATCATTCTAAGACGTGAAATCGCATCTTCTACAATTATTGTTGCCCGTTGCACAATCGATACATCCTGAAATTTTAGCGAATTCTATTCAATTAGATCGCCCTAAATCAATCGAGCATGGCGATTTTTCAAGTAACTTGGCCATGGCGCTTGCAAAGACTTTGAAAAAAAATCCGCGTGAATTAGCTAACCTCATCATTGAAAAGTTACCGCCCTCACCTTTAATCGAAAAAGTTGAGATTGCAGGCGCAGGCTTTATTAATTTCTATTTAAGCGACAAAGCACGTACCTTCATTATCCACGAGATTTTAAAAAATCCAGATGCTTACGGACAAAATACTTCAGGGCATGATGAAAAAGGCACCCCTCAAAAAGTCCAAATCGAATTTGTATCAGCCAATCCGACAGGACCACTTCATGTAGGCCATGGTCGAGGGGCTGCCATTGGAGACTCATTAGCAAGACTTCTAAAATTTAATGGCTGGGATGTGACGCGCGAATTTTATTACAACGACGCGGGTGCACAAATTGATAACCTCATAAAATCAGTGCATGCCCGATGTCACAACATGGATCCATCAGACCCTGCATTTCCTGAAGATGGTTATCGAGGTGAATACATTGTTGAAATCGCCAGTGCATTCTTAAATAAAAGTAGCGTTGAATGCGAAGGCAAAACGATCAAAGCCTCAGGCAACATCGATGACTTAGAATCCATTCGACAGTTCAGTGTCGCGTACTTAAGGCATGAACAAGATCAAGATTTAAATGCCTTCCAGATTAAATTTGATGTCTTCACTTTAGAATCCTCCTTCTATCAAAATGGTCAAATAGAAAAGGTTGTCGATTCCCTCACCAAAAATGGTTTTACTTATGAAGAAGACCATGCGCTTTGGTTAAAAACCACAGAATTTGGTGATGACAAAAACCGTGTCATGAAAAAATCTGATGGGAGCTATACCTATTTCATTCCTGATGTGGCTTATCACTTCAATAAATGGGAGCGTGGATTTAAACGCGTTATTAATGAACACGGCTCTGATCATCACAGCACCATTACACGCGTCAGAGCCGGGCTTCAAGCTTTAAAAGTCGGCATTCCTGAAAGCTATCCTGAATATGTGCTTCATCAAATGATTACCGTGATGAAGGCCGGGGAAGAAGTGAAGCTTTCTAAAAGGGCTGGCAGTTATGTCACACTTAGAGATTTGATTGACGAAGTCGGTTGTGATGCGACACGTTATTTCTTGGTCGCTCGCAAACCTGATTCACAGCTCGTGTTTGACATTGATTTAGCCAAAACACAAAACTCAGACAATCCTGTCTACTACATTCAATATGCCCATGCTCGTATTGCGGGTGTTTTAAAACAATGGGGTGGAGATATCAATAAATTAAATACCATTAATATTGACAACCTTAAATCCTCACAAGAGTTGATTATGATAAAGCGCTTAAGTGAATTCCCAGAAATGGTTTTACATGCAGGCATTGAATTGGCACCGCATACGATTGCAAACTATCTAAAAGACTGTGCGGCAGATCTTCATAGCTATTATAATGACACTAAGTTTTTGGTTGAGAATGAAGAAGAAAAGCTCGCACGCTTATGCCTCATCAAAGCTACACAAATTGTATTAAAAAATGGTCTCGATCTTCTCGGTGTCAAAGCCCCGGATAAAATGTAATTTAAAAGGTGAATATGGAAAAAGGTAAATCAGGTAGCTCATTTGTAAATGGGCTTTTTATGGGAACGCTCGTAGGCATTGGCTTATCGATTGGGATCACAGTTTTTATGACAAATGGCAAAAGTCCTTTTATAGCCAAAGACACCAATGGCTCATGTATTGAAATCCAAGGTGCTGCAAAACCTGATATGGAAGGTGAAAATGCTATCCAAGATCAGCCGACTAAATTTGATTTTTATAATATCTTGCCTAATGGAAGCAAAGATGTGAGTGAAAAAGATGCGACAGAAGCACTGAAAAATCCTGCAGCGATTCCGGTGAAGGAAGTTTATTTTTTCCAGATCGGTGCATTTTCATCTGAGAAAGATGCTGACAACATGAAAGCTAAATTAGCACTGCTTGGTTTCGAGACTGTGATTCTCACAACCCCTCTGCCCAATAATGAAATTTCACATAAAGTAAGAGTAGGGCCCATGATAGATGAAAGTCAAATCATGCAAATTAAAAATGATTTAATCAAAAATAATTTTAAACCTATTTTGGTGAAAGCTAATCTAAACAATAACAATACAAACTACTAAGGAATAGATATGAAAAAAATACTGTTATCACTTTTAATGTTTTTATCCTTTTCGGCTCTTGCAGCAGAGCCACAAATGGGTACCAACTTCGATAAAACCGCTCAAACGATCCCTACGGATAACAAAAATAAAATAGAAGTGATGGAGCTTTTTTGGTATGGCTGTATTCACTGTTATGAAATGGATCCTATGCTTAGTGATTGGGCGAAGAAATTACCGAAGGATGTCTATTTTAAACGCGTACCTGCGATTCCACGTCCCGAATGGGCGGCCTTGGCAAAAGCTTTTTATGCGATGGAAACATTAGGCGTCAGTGAAAAATTACATACCTCTATATTTGATGCGGTACATAAAGAAAAAAAGCTTAACCCCTCAGACGAAAAAGCCATACTAGAATGGGTCACTTTAAAATCAGGTCTCGATCGTAAAAAAGTTGAGGAAGCATTTAATTCATTCTCTATGAACGCCTCGATGAATAGGTCCGTACAAATCTTCCTAGCTGCCGGTGCTACCGGTGTGCCTAGTTTAGTGATTGATGGAAAGTATATTACTTCAAGTACTATGGCTGGAGGCAATAATGAAGCCATTAAACTTACTGACTACATCATCGCAAATATCAGAAAAGATAAAAAATAAAAGATAAACCATTACATGTTTTTATCACGGGTGCCACGAGCGGGATTGGTGAAGCGCTCGCTCGACATTACAGCCAACAAGGTTCCACGTTGGGGCTAGTCGGCCGAAGGAAACCCTTACTCGAAAAACTTCAGCGCTCACTTAAGACACCATCCTTCATTTATGCCATCGATGTGTCAGAAGAGCATTTATTACATCAGGCTATCCAACGTCATATCAAAACGGTAGGTATCCCCGATATTGTGATCGCGAATGCAGGTGTGAGTACCGGCACATTAAATAGCGAAAAAGAAGACCTGGTCACTTTCAAACGTGTGATCGATATCAATCTCTATGGTGTCATGCATACTTTTCTACCTTTTATGAAAGCATTTAAAAAACGTCAGCATGGTCAATTTGTAGGTATTGCAAGTGTTGCAGGGATTAGAGGCTTACCTGGTTCTGGTGCTTATAGTGCGTCTAAAGCAGCACTCATTAATTATTTAGAGAGTATGCGCATTGAAATGCTTCCATTCAATATTCAAGTCACCACCATTGCACCTGGATATATTAAAACACCGATGACAAACGATAATACTTACACAATGCCATTTATCTTAGAGGTTGATGAAGCGGTTAAACGTTTTATGAAGGCCATTGATCGTAAGAAAAAATTTGTCATTATTCCATGGCAGATGAATATTCTCGGAACACTTATGCGCTTATTGCCAGCTTCGATTTGGGATTTTTTAGCTAAGCGTGGACCTAGGAAATTACGCGCTATGATTAACGAAACCTTTTCTTAAGAAACATTATTCAATGAATCGCTAGTAAAGGATTAACGCTCTCTTAAGGCGTTTTGTTTGGTTTTAAGTAAAGGCTTCATTAAATAACTTAACACAGATTTGCGTCCCGTGAGAACATCCACTTCAGCGGTCATGCCCGGGATGATGGGTAAATGTTTTTCATCTCTCACGATATAATTCTTATCTGTTCTGACTTTAATTAAGAAGTAACTCTCGCCCGATTTTTCATCAATCATGGTATCGGCACTAATTTGTTCAAGTATGCCTTTGATGCCGCCATAAGTAGAAAAGTCGTAAGCTGATACTTTCACTGTAGCCTCTTGTCCAATTTTTAAAAAAGCAATGTCATTCGGTTTCACTCTCGCTTCGATTAATAAATTATCTTCAATCGGCACAATCTCCATAATCGTCATACCTGGTTGAATGACACCCCCTAAAGTGACAACATGGAGTTTTTTAACCGCCCCATTCACCGGCGATTTAATTGTGGTGCGTGTTAATTGATCGGCAGAATAAATATTGCTTTGTTCTAAACCTTGAATTTCTAATTGATTTTTATTGTGTTCGGATTGAGCATCGGCTTTGAACTTATTCTTCTTATCTTCGATCTGCCCTTTCAAGTCATTGACTTGTCGCTCAAGTCTTATAATTTCAACTTCCGACGCAGCACCTTTAGCAAGGAGGGGTTTTGTTTTTTGTAACTCTTCATTGCCAAGTCGATAGCTCTTACTTAGATAACTGATAGACTCATCAAATGATTTCATCTGCGATTGAAAGAGTTTTGTTTCAATCTTAACGGAGTCACTTGCCTCATCTAACACTTCAGGCGGGAAAGCAACCTTATCATGCCCATTAGACTGAGCAAACAATCGCGCATTAGATGCCAGGAAAGCTAAGTAACGTTTTCTACCTTCTTTATAATTGGCGGTACTTTTAGTATCTGAGAGACGCACTAACACCTGGTCTTTTTTTACAACCTCACCTTCATGCACACTCAATTCTGTCAAAATACCACCTTCCAAATTCTGAATAATTTGAATCTGACTTGATGGTACAATTTTGCCCAATCCTACAGTCACTTCATCGAGCATCGCTAAAGCTCCCCATAGTAAGGCAACAATGAAAAAAATAACAATCAAATAAAATAAACCTCTCGATGATTCAATCTCAATAAGTGTATTAAGCCGATCAAAGAAGGCGTCACTTAACTGTGGTAATTTTTTTTTCATATCCATGATTATGTTTTATTAGCGAGCATCAATTTTTTTAACACCTCATCACGTGGTCCAAAAGCTACAATTTTTCCCGCATCCATTAAAATAATTTTATCGACCATGGTCATCATCGATGACTTATGCGTCACAAATAAAAGTGTGCGTTGCTTTAAAAAGATATTCATGTTTTTTATAAAGTGACTTTCCGCAACAGTGTCCATCCCTGAGGTGGGTTCATCCATTAAAATAATTTGTGGGTTTAATAAAAGTGCGCGCGCAATAGTGATCGCTTGTCTTTGTCCTCCGGACAATCCGTGGCCGCCTTCTCCAACTCTCATTTCATAGCCTAAGGGATGTGTTTTGGCAAATTCTTCTACGCCTGCAATCTTAGCCACTTCGAGAATCATGGCATCAGTGGCATCTGGTTTTACAATAGCAATATTGTCTCGTAATGTGCCATAAAAAAGTTTAGCGTCTTGATCAACATAACCCATATTCGATCTTAAATCGATAGGATCAATTTGGTTCTGATCAATGCCATCAATCAGGATTGATCCGGATTGCGGTCTATATAATCCTAATATTAATTTTAAGAGTGTCGTTTTACCCGATCCCACACGACCGAGTATGGCAACCTTGTCACCTGGCTTAATATCAAATGAAATGCTGTCAAGGCTATGTGCACCTTGTCCAGGATAGTTAAAGGTCACTTTATCAAACTGAATCCCGCCATCAAATGCAGCTCGATGGAGAAATTTTTTATTGCTAGGCCTTTCTTGCTCAGTTGCGATGAGTGTATTTAAATTACGTAAGGCATGGCTTGCGGTTTGAAAACGTATAAGCAAGGAAGAAATCTGTGCTAAAGGTGCCATCGCTCTACTCGCAAGAATAGAGCAGGCAACGAGCCCACCCATAGTAAGTGCATTCTTTTCTATCAGGTAGACTCCTATGATAATAATGAGGATGTAGGCAACTTGTTGAATAAAACTTGTCATATTAACAATCATGGTCGCTAAAAATTTAGAGCGGAAACTGCTCGCTGAGCTCGCTTCTAAAATAGATTCCCATTTATTCTGAAAGAACCCCTCCGTCGATAAACTTTTGATCGTTTCCATATTACTAATACTTTCAATCAACAAGCCATGTTTTTGTGAAGCTTCGGTTAAATTTAAATTCATCGCACGCTCTAAAGCTGGCTGAAAAATTAAACCTGAAAAAATGATAAGTGGAATCGCGATGAGTGGTACTAAAAATAATGATCCGCCAATCCATCCAATAACTAAAATAAAAATAAACACAAAAGGCAGATCCACCACTGACAATAACGTCGCTGAGGTAAAGAAATCTCTTAACGAGTCAAACTCTTTTAACGTATTGGCCATACTGCCTGACGATGCGGGTCTATGCTCTAAACGGAGCCCCATCACCCGCTCAAATAACATCGCTGAAATTTCATTGTCGCCTCGTTTATTTGCAGTATCTACAAAGTAACTTCTGAGTGTCCTTAATAAAATATCAAAAATATAGGCAATGAAAACGCCGATAGCAAGTGCCCATAAAGTTTCATGTGCTTGATTAGGGATGACACGGTCATAGACGTTCATGGTAAAGAGTGAGCTAAAGATGGATAAGATATTCACCACGAGTGAAGCTAAGATCACATCCATATAAACTTTTTTATACTTTAATAAAGACTCCCAAAACCAACTGCTCGGCTTGATGATGCTCTCATGAAAAGATACACGCCCATCATTTTGTAATTGAGGTTTAATTAAAATACATTTTTTTACGTATTTTGCTTTGAATACAATTGCAGTGATGTGACTTGCTTGATTTAACGACGCCTCCCAAATATGATACTGATCATTTTCAATTGCTAATAAAAGTGATGCCTCATTATTTTTATTAAAATAAATGAGAGGTAATTTTTGTGTGGCTAAAGCTTTAAGGGATAATTCATCAACACTTGCTACAAAATTAATTTTTTTTACGATACTTACAAATTTATCTAGCGTGATTGGTTTAGCAGATTTTGGATAAATGGAATCAATGGTCTTTAATGCCCCTGGTAATTTATACAATCGACATAGCTCTTCTAGACAAAGAAGTAATGCATCTTTGGATAACACTTCAGCCATTATTTTTTACCATTCAATTTAAAAATCTGGGAGTAAAGATTTTTCTGTATTAACTTTTAATTCGGTTGGTGACTTGATATTAAATATTTTTAAAATGCCCCCCATCACTGCAAGCAGTCTATATTCAGATTGTTCCACAGTATAGAGTCCAGAAAGCAACGTCGACTTCGCCTGAAACATTTCATTTTCAGCGTTCATCAAGTCAAGTAAAGTTCGTTTACCAATCTCATATTGTGACTGATAAGCATCTTTAACTGAGGCCGCCTTGGTAGCACTCTCTACATAAAAATCTAAGGATATTTTAGTAGCCTTTCTTGCAACCCATGCCCGACCTACTTCTTCTTCAATCATTCTTTTAATATTATTTTCTCCTTCAATCGCTGAGTTGGCACGCGCACTGAGTTCCGCTATCTTAGCTTGATCAGCCCCCCCTCTAAAAAGATTGTAGTCCATCTTCATCATCAGCGTGTTGTCTTCATTCTTGCCTGTAATACCATCGATATTTCGATTTCTTGTCGCACCTGCCTCTAAACTAATGATTGGCATATACCTTGATCTGGCTGCTGCTTCGGCCTCTTTGGCCGCCTTGGTGTCACTACTTGCCACCTTAAGGGATGCATTATTATTCGTCGCAATTTCGTTTGCCAATTCGACTAAAGCTGGTATGGCTCGCGAAATGGATTCGGGTTTAATTAAATTTTTAGGCAATTCACCCACCAGTCTTTTATAGCGAAATTTAGCGTCATCGAGAGCGGCTTCCTTTGCAGCAAGGGTCGAACTGGCAAGCGCAGTTCTTCCTTCCGCCAGCTGAAGATCTGCTTGTGTTGCAATACCGGCCGTCGCACGTTCACGAATTTTTTCTAGATAGTTTTGGTGGGACTCCAAATTATTTTTAGCAAGCTGAAAAATTTCTTCGGTCTTCAATACCTCCATATAAATATCTGCCACCCTCTGCGATACGGAGTCAGACACATCAAACACCTTACTATCGAGCGCTTCGAGCCTAGCTCTTTGTCTTTTAATCTCGCCTGAAACTGCCCCACCATCATAGATCATCTGCCTTGCTATGATTGAAACCTCTTGTCGATCTAAGGATCTATCATTAATGGATGCGGTGTTGGTCCGCTCATTACCGCCCCCCAATCTTAGATCAAGTGTCGGAAAACGTCCCGCTTTTGCATTGTCTAATTCTTTTTCACTTGCATTGCGATTAGAGATAGCAGCCAAAACTTCTGGGTTGGTGCGAATGGCTTTTTCAATCGCTTGAGTAAGCGTATCCGCCGAAGCGGTTAGACTTCTAAAACATATACAAAGAAATAGGATGGTTGCACGATATCTAGGCGGCAACTTGGCTCACCGTAATATTTTGTTGGAGTAACAGTACAACGTTTTGTGTCAATGAAGAACTATCTATACCTACCCAAGTATCAAAATAATTGCCTGTTGCATAATCGTATACGTAGTCATCCGTTTGTTGCCAAGTCACACTGCCCCTTGCTGATGTGCGGCTTGATGTGATGAGATCAACAGTGTCATCACTCGCTTTCCCTGAAATGACTATGCCTTTAGCGTCCGAATTAAACACATCATCAAAATTAATATTAAGGTTGTACGTATCGCTAGTGGATGAACCTAAATCAATTTTTTCAATACCAGTCACATTGGCTAAACTAATATTTTCTGTACCATCAGTTAGACCACTAAAAATTAATGTATCAAGCCCTGTGCCTCCTGTAACCGTTGGACTACTTGATGATTGTGTGAATGTTTCGCTAGTGCTGGTTCCAACGGCAGGGGATGAAGAATTTGCACTCGCAATAGATAAATCTGCATCGCCGGCGCTTGTAAAGATAGCTTGCTTACTCGTATCTGACCAATCAAAAACCCAACCCGCTTCGGTGCTAAGCCCGCTCGAAGAACCTGCTGCTAAAATTCCAGTATTCCAGCCAACACCATCCGCATCATAATAAGAGTAAACATACACTTCGTTTGCGTCACCCCAAGCAGAATTTCCATCTTGCACATAATCAATCACATACGTTCCATTTGAAACAATGATCGTTTGGTTTGTAGAATATCCTACCCCGCCTGCGACATCTGCCTTATTTACATAACCATAACCGTAATAAACATCGCCCCCCGAAGTATAAGTAAAGTGAAAATTATAATACTGCAAAGTACTCACTGAATTAGTAAAGTCCGCTTCCGTGGTAGGTGTAAAAGCTATACTTTCACTATTATAATTTTCAACACGGCCTGATTCGGAACCAAGCCCACTAATGCCTGCAACCCAATTGTTGCAAGTACCACTGCTTACAGCTATAGAGCTTATAGTGCCTGAAGTGGATGAGATGTAGTTAAATGTTGTGGCAGACACGCTCGTAATTTCAAAGTACCCGTTTAAACTTGAATAGGACGTATCAGCAACATAAACATAATCACCAACAGCGTATCCATGATTGCCTGATGTGGTGATAGTCGCAGTGGTGCCAGTGCGAGCGACGTGAGTAATTGTTTTTTCAAGATGCACGGCGTTGTTATAGCCTGCACCCCCTGTATCTGCATCGTAATACTGATATACAGACACTCTATTTAAAGTGCCCCATGTTGACGCATATACATAATCAATCGTGTAGGTACCATTTTCACCTGTAATGGCAGTAGCTTGCGCAGATGTGATATTACCCACTGCATAAGTATTTGCAGCCGCGTAGCCATAGCCGTAATAAATATCACCTGAATTGGGTGAAGTCGTGTTGTAAGTAAAATGAAATTGATAATATTGGAGTGTAGTATTAGATGTCACAAAATCAGCTTCTAAGGCAGTGGTAAAAGTAGTAGTGCTACCTGCAAGATTTGTAATCGAACCTGACTCAGAACCTAACCCTGTTGTACCTGATGCGGATACTGTGTTATCCCAATACACACCATCTGTGTCGTAGTAGGAATAGATAGTCACTTCATTTTTAGTTCCCTTGTTACTGCTATACACATAGTCAATCGTATAAGTTCCTGCCTCGCCACTAATAGCATCAGCTTGCGTAGTTGTAATATTGCCCACTGCATAAGTACTTGCAGCCGCGTAGCCATAACCGTAATAAATATCACCTGACGTGTAAGTAAAATGAAATTGATAATATTGGAGTAGGTTAGCTGAAGAAAAGTCAGCTTCCGCAGAGGTCGTGAAGGAAGTATTCAAACCATCATAACTCGTCACCGTTCCTGACTCAGAACCGAGTCCTGTTTTACCTGAACCACTCGTCATATTGTTCCAACCAATGCCACCCGTATCTGCATCGTAGTAGGAATAGACATTCACTTCATCCGCGGTACCGGAAGTCGTATCATACACATAGTCAATCGTATAAGTTCCTGCCTCGCCACTAATGGCAGATGCTTGCGCAGATGTAATGTTGCCCACTGCATAGGTCGTATCAGACTTGAGTGTTGTGCCGTAACCGTAATAAGTATCCCCTGAGGTGTAAGTAAAGTGGAAGTAATAAATTTGTAAAGTAGCTGATGTCGTCGTAAAATCTGCTTCAGTTGAAATTGTAAAACTATTAGTAAGCCCGGTTGAACTAGTGACTTTCCCTTCTTCAGAACCTAAACCTGTTTTACCCGAACCACTCACCGTGTTGTTCCAACCAATACCACCAGAATCCGCATCGTAATAGGAATACACATTCACTTCACCGGCTGTTCCGTAAGTGGTGTCATATACCCAGTCAATGGTGTA
>CANMPB010000017.1 GCA_947499625.1 Methylophilaceae bacterium | reverse complement strand
GCTCATCAGAAAAAGAACTCAAAACGCTCTCAAGCGATTTGTATCTTATTGGTTAAATAAGCTTTGCGAGGTCGCTCGCCAAGTCTTCAGGTTTTTGTCCGTGACTTGTATGAAGCTTAATGCTTCCCTTTTTATCAAGCACATATAAACCTGCGCTGTGATCAATCGTATAGCCAGCTTTACTTCCATCATTCACTTTTTGATAAAAAATCTTAAATTGACTTGTGACTTTATTAATGTCGCTCTCTGATCCAGTAAGCCCCAGAAAAGAACTATTAAATGTCGGAATAAATTTCTTCAAAATATCCTCGGTATCTCGAGCCGGGTCTAAAGTGATAAAAATAACTTGTACGTCTGAAGCCTTATCTTTGAGAAGGACCATTGTTTTTTTAAGCTCAGTCATAGTTGTAGGGCATATATCAGGGCAGTGCGTAAATCCAAAGAAAATCACTACTACCTTGCCTTTGAAATCTTCTAATGTTCTTATCCGCCCATTAAAGTCTTTTAATCTAAAAGTCGTGTCAATATGAACTGAGCTTATGTCTGTGCCTACAAAAGTCTGATCCTGAGATTTTTGACAAGAGATAAGACAAATGAGGGTTAAAAATAAAAGTACAATTTTTTTCATAATATATTTCTCAATAAAAGCGATTCATTTTATCATGTTAATAAATGGCAATAAACCTAGAAGAAACCTAACAAAGACTCAACAATTTTAAGGAATACTATGGCAATCCCAACATCAATGGAAGACCGTGACGGACACATTTGGTTTGATAACAAAATGACGCCTTGGCGCGATGCCAAAACTCACGTGCTCACTCACACGCTTCACTATGGTTTGGGTGTCTTTGAGGGAGTAAGGGCCTATAAAACCAATGAAGGTACTGCCATTTTTAGACTTAAGGAACATACAGATCGATTCTTCAATTCTGCGCATATTCTTGGAATGAAAATGCCTTATGACAAAAATGTCATTATGGATGCTCACAAAAAAGCCGTTAAAGAAAATAAATTGGAATCTGCTTATATTCGACCTATGGCGTTTTATGGGGCTGAAGCCATGGGAATTTCTGCAAAAGCTTTATCAACGCATGTCATTGTTGCAGCATGGCAATGGGGTGCTTATATGGGCAAAGAAGCACTTGAAAATGGTATTCGTGTAAAAACGTCCTCTTTTTCAAGGCATCATGTCAACGTCACCATGTGTAAAGCTAAAGCAAATGGTAACTATATGAATTCAATTCTAGCTCATCAAGAAGCAATTCAAGATGGCTATGACGAAGCATTATTGCTTGATGTAAATGGTTTAGTAACTGAGGGTTCAGGTGAGAATATATTTATCATCAAACATAACAAACTGATTACGCCCGATCTGACTAGCGCACTAGAAGGTATTACCCGCGATACGATCATTCAAATTGCAAATGATTTAAAAATACCAGTGATTGAAAAAAGAATCACACGAGATGAAGTCTATACTGCCGATGAAGCTTTCTTTACAGGAACAGCTGCTGAAGTAACGCCCATTAAAGAACTGGATAGAAGAATGATTGGCAAAGGCGGTCGCGGAGAAATAACCAAAGAATTACAAAGTATTTATTTTGATGCTGTTACAGGGAAATCAAAAAAATATGCAGATTGGCTTACTCACGTTTAAACCATGAATAATCAAGTGATTAGCGTAGATAAAAAAAGTCTCCCATTGTTTTGCCCTACGCAAAAAGAAAATTTATTTTCATCTCACCCAAGAGTGTTTTTAGATATTACGCAAACGGGCATGGTGTCATGTCCCTATTGCGGCACAACTTATAAACTAAAATAAATTAAACCCAAAGGCCTCTGTAATTAGAGCTTTCCGGGCTTTCTCCCCATAGATTGGCCATAACCTTATCTGCATTTTTATCCAAACTATTTGTCCAGAAATTAGATGTCCCTGACGCTCTATTTTGGTTTAGTAAACCTTTTTCTATTAATACATCTTTTAAATAACTTGCTACTGCATTCCCTGTGTCTACAATCTTAATATGGTCAGGTATTAATGTTTGAATTGCGGGCTTTAAAAAAGAATAATGCGTACACCCCAGAACTAGAGTATCAATTTTTTCTTTTAAAAGAGGATCAATGTATTTTTTTAAAAGTGCGATAAGCGCTGGACTATCTAAATCGCCTTGCTCAATAAGCTCAACCAAGCCAAAACATGGCTGCGTAATAAAATGAATATCAGTACTATGGTGCTCAAGAAGTGCTGAAAATTTTGCACTTAACAAAGTGCCTGATGTTGCTAATACGCCAACTACTTTATTTTTTGACATCAATGAGGCAGGTTTGACTGCTGGTTCCATGCCTATTATCGGATAACTAAAACGATCTCTAAGTGTCTGAATTGAGGCGGCTGTTGCTGTATTACATGCTACTACAACGGACTTAACGTCTTGTTTATTTAAAAAATCAAAAACAGTTAAGACGCGGTGCGTAATTTCTTCGCTTGATTTTTCACCATAAGGTGCAAATCTAGAATCTGCAACATAAATGAGATTCTCATGAAGCAAATGCTGTCTTATACACTTAAGCACTGAAATGCCACCTACTCCGGAATCAATCACGCCAATAGGATTATTTTGAGATGGAAACATGAGCTTAATCTAAAGTTTTATTCAAATCTAAATATAGATGATAGTAAGCTTAATGTACAATAGATTGAAAAGGAAAATCATGGGTTACCGTTTATCAAAAATATTTACCAAGGGTGGGGACAAGGGATCCACCGGCCTTGGCGATGGATCAAGGACTAATAAATTTAGCGATCGTATCGTAGCAATAGGTGCGATAGATGAGCTTAATTCAATGATTGGGCTCATGCTTACAGAAAGCCTCCCGCCTAAAATCAATAAAATTCTAACTGTGATACAGCACCACTTATTCAATCTAGGCGGCGAAATATCAATGCCAGGACATAAAATCATGAAAAAAAATGATGTTCTTGAATTAGAAGAAATTATCACCTCGTACAATAAAGATTTACCTCCTTTAAAAGAATTTATCCTTCCAGGAGGTTCTAGGGCTGCGGCATTTTGTCATATGGCGAGAACTATTTGTAGAAGAGCCGAACAGGCCATATTTAAACTCAACTCAAAAGACACGATTAATACTTACTCCCTTCAGTACATTAACAGGCTCTCAGATTTATTATTTGTTCTTGCTAGAGTTATCAATAAACATAAAAAAGTTAAAGATGTTTTTTGGAAAAAAGATATTAGCTAATACAGATCTTCATTAATGTCATCGACCCCCCCCATACTTAAAGCCTTTTTTAAAAAATTTAAAAAAACTAAAAAATCTAATTTTGAAATCGATTTCAAAAAAATTGATATCAGCCTTATCAGCGTTCATGCAATAAAAACTATAGAAGTTCTAGAAGATAGCGGCTTTGAAGCTTATCTTGTAGGAGGAGCAGTTAGAGATCTTCTTTTTGGGATTAAGCCGAAAGACTTTGATGTGGTTACAAATGCTACACCTGATCAAATACATCATTTATTTAAACGCTCTAGAATGATTGGACGGCGCTTTAAATTAGTTCATGTTATTTATGGGCGAGAAGTCATCGAAGTCTCCACATATCGCTCCCAGCAAAAAGAAATCCCTCAATCCGATGGGTCCGTGATTAAAGATGATAACCATTATGGAACAATAGAAGAGGACGCGATGCGACGCGACTTTACTATTAATGCAATGTTTTATAGTCCCACAAATCATAAACTTGTTGATTTTCATGAAGGGCTAGAAGATCTTAAACACGGCATTATTCGAATGATTGGGGATCCAGAAACGCGCTACCAAGAAGACCCTATTCGCATATTGAGAGCATTCCGTGTATGTGCAAAACTTAATATGACTCTTCATAGCCCTTCAAGAAGTCCTATAAAAAAAATCATACCTCTGCTTCATGACATTCCTCATTCAAGACTGTTTGATGAGGTTATTAAATTTTTCTTAACAGGGCATGCATTCAATAGCTATAAAGTCATGCAAGATGAAAGTATCTACTCACAGTTTTTCTTATTGCCAGAATTTAAGTTAGAAGAGATTGATCTTTTTATTTCGAACGGGCTTAAAAATACAGACTTAAGAATTAACCAAGACAAGTCGTGTAACCCGAGCTTCTTATTTTCGTTTTTGTTGTGGCATCAGGTTTATCTATTATGGGACCAATACAAAGTCGAGCTTAAACATTCTATAGCAGGCCTTAACCAAGCGATTGATGAAGTGATCGAAAAACAAATTAAACTTTTCCCTATTCATAAACGCTTCACAATTACCATGAAAGAAATATGGCGATTGCAACCACGATTTGAAAACCAATCTCCAAAAAAAATATATCGATTATTACTCCATCCAAGATTTAGAGCTGCTTATGACTTTATGCTATTGCGATGTCAATCTAACCAGCTCGATGAGAGTATTGGTATATGGTGGACAAATTTTATTGATGCTGATCACCATGAAAAATCATTGATGGTCAAAAAACTCACCCGCAAATAATCAAAGATGGGCACCTTAGCTTACATTGCAGTAGGAAGTAATCTTGCAAATCCACTAAATCAAGTAACTACCGCATTTAATGAAATTGGAAATATGCCTAAAAGTAAGCTTATAAAAAAATCAAGTTGCTATTCCAGTTCGCCTTTAGGTTATAAAGACCAGCCCGACTTTATAAACGCTGTAGTTTCTATTGAAACAGAACTTAGCCCTCATCAGCTCCTTATGGAGCTGCAAATGATAGAAGGCTCACATAAAAGAGAGCGTCTATTCCCTAACGCACCTAGAACGCTTGATTTAGATATTCTTCTTTATGGGGATATAAGACTAGATGAGCCTAAACTCACCATACCGCATCCTAGAATGCATGAGCGGGCTTTTGTTATTTTTCCTCTTAAAGAAATTAATGAAAATATTTCTGTTCCTCCCTTCGGAGATATCGCTAAAATAGCCAAAGGATTAGACCCAGAAAATACCAAACGCATAACTTTATGAATATTTTTGATAGATTTCCTTACATTGTAGTTGAAGGGCCTATTGGCTCAGGAAAGTCAACGCTAGCAAAAATTTTAGCTGATCGATTTGCAGTCAATTTTATAAGCGAAAAAGCCGAAAAAAATCCTTTTTTGCCAAAATTTTATGAGGACATGAAGCGCTACGCCTTATCGACTCAGTTATTTTTTCTTTTTCAACGAGCAGATCAGGTTCAAAAAATTTCCCAGATAGATATGTTTAAAGAATCAACGATTGCAGACTTTTTTCTTGAAAAGGACCCTATCTTTGCAAAAATTAATTTAGATGAGGAGGAGTTTAATCTCTACCATCAAATCTTTTCTCGCCTGCAATTAAAAGCACCAAAACCAGATCTCATTATTTATATTCAAACATCTATAGAAACTTTAGCAAAAAGAATCAAGGATAGAAGCATTGATTTTGAAATGGACATTTCAACTGAATATTTAGAAGCGATTTCTGAATCATATAGCCAATTTTTTCATAGTTATGATCGCTCACCTGTTTTAATTCTTAATAATGAAAATTTAAATATTCTCAAAGATAAACATGCAATTGATCTCTTAATTGAACGAATCATGAATATCAAAAGTAATCGAGAATTTTTTAATCCCCAGCTCCTATGAATTTAAAATCTCTTAAATCTATGAAAAAAAGTGGTAAGAAAATTACCATTCTCACTTGCTATGATGCGTCTTTTGCAAGGCTATTGGAGTCAGTAGCAGTTGATGCTCTTTTAGTGGGAGATTCTCTGGGTATGTTTATTAAAGGTGATGCCAATACACATAATGTTTCATTAAACGATATGATTTATCACACTAAAGCTGTAGCGCGTGGTGCTAAATCTACATTCATTATCAGTGATCTTCCTATCCATACTTACGAGACTAATGACCTTGCATACAAAAGTGCTATGGCACTTATTGATGCGGGAGCAGATATGATTAAGCTCGAAGGTGGAGCATCATTAGGCTCTATTGTTAGGCACTTAAAAACAAAGGATATTAAAGTATGTGGGCATATAGGATATATGCCGCAAAGTATTAAAGATAAAAGCAGCAATGACATTCAATATGCGCTAAAAAAAACTCTAGGCACTATTGTTGAGGATGCAAAGGCGCTTGAGAAGTCTGGAGCTGATATGTTAGTACTTTCATCTATCCCTGAGGATGTAGCCAAGAGAATTACACAAGAAATATCTATTCCGACTATTGGATTTCATTCAGGTGGAACATGCGACGGTGAGGTTTTTATTTTGTATGACTTGTTAATCAATTCAAATACATCTTATGATCTTTATTTAAATAATACATCTGTATCAAATAAAAATAGCGATACAAAAGACTTCCTTTTAAAGTTCATGAAAAATCACTCTTAAGTATGCATGTCATTCATACTCAAAACGAATTAATTAAAACTTTAAAGGTGTTATCTAATATTGCTTTTGTCCCTACTATGGGGAATCTCCACGAAGGGCACATTAAACTTATTCAAGAAGCATTAAAAAAAACAAAACATATTGTAGTGAGTATTTTTATCAATCCACTCCAATTTAACTCAAAAGAAGATTTTAAAAATTATCCACGGACATTAGAAAAAGACTTATCTATGCTTAAGGAATTAGACGTACCTTTCGTATTTGTTCCGTCTGAAGAAGATATTCTTGATCCATTACAAACAATCGAAATTCATCTGCCTCGCATTGCAAATGATTTATGTGGAAAATTTAGGCCAGGACACTTTAATGGCGTCGCCACTATTGTATGTAAATTATTTACCCTCATTCAGCCCGATATAGCCTTTTTTGGGAAAAAGGATTTTCAACAGTTATTTTTGATTAAAGCATTAGTTAAACAGCTTAACTATCCTATTGAGATTGTGGAAATAGATACAGTTCGAGATCATGACGGCTTAGCAAAAAGCTCAAGAAATAATTTACTTTCCCACGAGCATAGAAAAAAGGCGCCTCAATTATTGCATCAATTGAATGCTATGAAGGAAAAGGTTATACAAAAAACTTCTTTATTTGAAGAAATTGAAGCGCATGCAGTGAGAACATTAAATGCTTCTGGATGGACTGTTGATTACCTATCGATTCGCTCAGCTCAATCACTTGAAAATCCAGTTCATGATGAAAATCAGATAGTTATTTTGGGGGCCGCCACCTTAGGGTCTGTTCGCCTTATTGATAATATTGAATTTTGCATCCACGATTGAACTGGCTATAATAGGACATCCTTTATACCTAGTTTTGTAGTCCATATATGCAAAGAATCATGCTCAAATCTAAACTTCATCGCGTTCAAGTTACGCATTCCGAACTTGAATATGAAGGCTCATGTGCGATTGACGAAACATTGCTTGAGGCAGCTCAAATAAGAGAATATGAGCAAATTGCTATCTACAATATTACAAACGGTGAACGTTTTACTACTTACGCTATTAGGGCGCAAAGAAATTCAGGGGTTATTTCGATTAATGGAGCAGCAGCTCACAAAGCTAACCCTGGTGATCTTATTATTATTGCAACCTATGCAAATTACTCTGAGCTGGAGCTAGAAAAATACAAACCAGTGCTTATTTATGTTAACGAAAAAAATCAGATTATTGCAAAAAAAGATTTTATTCAGATTCAGGCTGCTTAATTATCAATGACCTTGAATGATATTAAAAAAGCGGTAGTTGAGGCACTTGAGGACATTAAAGCGTTTGATATTGAAGTCATTGATGTAAGAAAAATTACAACGGTTACAAGTTTTATGGTGGTTGCAAGTGCTAACTCAACGAGACAAACAAAAGCACTCGCTCACAATGTCTGCGAAAAAATGAAGTCACTTAATATTCATATTAATGGAGTTGAAGGGGAAAAAGAAGGTGAGTGGGTTCTTGTAGATGTGGATGATGTGATTGTTCACATTATGCTCCCTACCACACGCGCCTATTACAATCTTGAGCAGTTATGGATAGAGCCGCCCAAAAAACAATCTCCAAAAAAAATTAATTCACTTCATTGAAAATTAAAATCGTCTCAATTGGCAATAAAATGCCAGGCTGGATTAACGAAGCTTTTGATGGTTATATTGCAAAGCTCAATCACGATTTTTCTCCTTTGCTTGTAGAAATAAAACCTGAAAAAAAATTTGATTCGATAGAGCAAAAAAAAATGAGTGAAGCTGAAAAAATTTTATCTCATCTCGATAAAGAGTTTTTAATTGTGCTTGATGAAAAGGGAGTCCAGTTCACATCGCCAGAGCTAGCTCAAAAATTAAATCATTGGTCAGAACATTTCAAACATATTGCTTTTGTGATTGGTGGTGCAGATGGCATTCATGAAGACGTTCTCCGTAAAGCTAATCTCACATGGAGCCTATCTAAATCAACATTCCCCCATGCTATTGTGAAAGTTTTAGTGGCGGAACAGTTATATCGAGCTCACTCAATTTTAGAAAATCATCCTTATCATCGTGAATAAAAAATATAACAACTCACTTGTTTGGTTTAGAAGAGATTTACGTGATTACGATCATGCTGCTCTTTCTCATGCGCTTCAAGAGTCTAAGCAAGTTTTCTGTATTTTTATTTTTGACAAAGAAATTTTAGATGCCTTAAAAAATAAAGAAGATAGGCGAGTCGAATTTATTTGGGAAAGCATTAAAGAGCTTAAAGAAAGTCTCATCCAAAAAAAATCTGATTTAATTGTCATGCATAGTTTGGCTTCTGATGCTATTTCTCGTGTCATTGATAAATTTAAGATCGAAGCAATCTATATCAACAGAGATTATGAACCGCAAGCGATCAAGCGAGATGAAGAAATAAAAAATATTGCGATTAAAAAAAATGTCGATTTTTATGACTTTAAAGATCAGGTAGTTTTTGAAAAAGATGAGATTCTCACTGCGCTTGAAAAAACCTATACTGTTTTTACACCATACAAAAATAATTACTTAAAGAAACTTAGCCAAACTACGATACCTCGCTTCGACATTGAGCCATTTATCGAAAATCTTGCTCAATTTAAATCTGATCCCTTATTGAGTCTCGAGGATATGGGGTTTAAAAAAACTAATCTTCATCAAATTAAAATTCATACGGGCATGACTGGAGGGAAATTACTCGTTGAAGATTTTAAAGAAAGAATAGCGCTCTATAAAAAAACGCGCGATTTTCCAGCGATTAAAGGCGTTTCTTATCTGTCTGTTCATTTGCGATTTGGTACGCTTTCCATAAGACAACTTTTTCGGTTAACCCAAGAATCTTTTAGTGAAGGTGCTGAAACATGGCTGAATGAATTAATTTGGCGTGAATTTTATTTTCAAACTCTATTTCATCGTCCCGACGTAGGGCTCGGTAGGGCTTTCAAAAAAGACTATGAATCGATCGCTTTTGAAAATAACCCTGATTATTTTAAGGCTTGGACAGAGGGTCAAACTGGGTTTCCTATTGTAGACGCTGCGATGAGGCAACTTAATCAAACAGGCTTTATGCATAATCGACTTAGAATGATTGCCGCCTCTTTTTTAGTCAAAGATCTACTTGTCGATTGGCGATGGGGCGAAGCATATTTTGCAGAAAAACTTATTGATTTTGACTTAAGTGCCAATAATGGTGGCTGGCAATGGGCTGCTTCTACAGGTTGTGACGCTCAGCCATGGTTTAGGATTTTTAACCCAATTACGCAATCTTTAAGATTCGACCCCCAAGGTAAATTTATTAAAAAATACGTTCCTGAGCTTGATAATTGCGGTGATGATGAGATTCACTCGCCATGGCTCAGTCAAAACACCAATAAAATCAACTACCCAAAGCCCATTGTTGACCATGCTTCACAAAGAATTAAAGCTCTAGCCCTCTATAAATCTGTTAAAAACTAGGATGTTGTTTTTATGCAACACCAAAGGCCTATAGGCTTTAATTTTCAATATGTTATAGACAAAAAAACAACATTAATAGATAATTTGGACAACTTAACGCATCTTTTTGACATGACAAAACACATCAGCAAATTCCTCTTAGCAATCTTAGTCACTTTCGTCATGTTTGGTTGTGCTTCACAACAAAACAAAGACCCTCTCGAAGGCCTTAATCGTTCAGTTTATAAATTTAATGATGTCGTCGATAAAATAGCATTGAAACCAGTGGCTCAGGGATATCAAGCGATTACACCAACCCCTGTTCAAACGGGCGTGAATAACTTCTTTAAAAATATTCGTGATGTAGTCACACTTGTAAACGAATTATTCCAATTTAAATTTAAGCAAGCTGCTAATACAACAGGTCGAGTTGCTTTAAATACTACTGTGGGTGTGCTTGGTCTATTTGATGTGCATTCAAAAGCAGGTGGCGCTCGTACAATAGAAGATTTTGGTCAAACACTTGGTTACTATGGTTTAGATAGTGGCGCGTATTTAGTTCTTCCTATTCTTGGCCCATCAAGCACTAGAGATGGTATTGGTTTTGCAACTGACGCATTCTTCTTCAATCCAATTGGTTATATCGAGGACGACACAACTCGATGGGTGACTATTGCTGCAGCTGTCATTGATAAACGTGCAGAGCTTATGGCTGATTTCGATATTCGAGACAAATCTTTTGATCCTTATGCTTACATGCGAGATAGTTATTTGCAAAACAGAGAAAATTTAGTTAAAGACGGTGTTGAAGATCCGAAAGGCGTTAGACCTTATAACGTTCCTTTTGGTAATTAATTAGATTTTTATCAACTAGACGCAATACTCATTGTTTCTAGTAAGATCGAACCTGTATGTTTCGATCCGTTTCTGTAAACATCATTTCCAATAGCTAAAATCTGTTTCAACATATCTTTCATATTGCCTGCAATCGTAATTTCCTCAACGGGATAAGCAATCACACCATCTTCAACCCAGAACCCTGCAGCACCTCTAGAATAATCACCTGTCACCATATTTATGCCGTGACCAAGAAGCTCTGTTACGAACAGGCCTTTATGCATTAATTTAATAAGGTCTTGTAGATTTTGATTACCGGTCTTCACAATTAGATTATGCGCACCACCAGCATTACCTGTTGATTGCATACCAAGCTTTCTGGCGGAGTATGAAGATAAAAGATATCCATTAATGGTACCTTGATCAACTAACAGTCTCGAATTGGTTGCTACTCCTTCATCATCAAACATGGAGCTTGCATCTCCACGCAAAAGGAAAGGGTCTTCTTCAATTGTTAATTGATCACTCGCTGCCTTTTCTCCAAGCGAGTTTATAAGAAATGAGGATTGACGATATAAATTACCGCCCGAGATGGCTGAGATAAGAGACGAGATAAGTCCAGTCGCTAATGGCGCTTCAAAAATAACTGGCGCATGGCACGTATAAATTTTTTTAGCGCCTAATCGAGAGAGTGTTCGTGTACCTGCTAATTTTCCTATCGATTCAACAGACTCTAAATCTTCAACATGTCTTGCCGACGAATACCAATAGTCTCTTTGCATCATCGACTTTTCTTCTGCAATCACAGAGCACCCGATCGAATGTCTAGATGTTGGATAGCCTCCTATAAAGCCATGGCTATTAGCATAAATAAAAATACCCTCAGAAGATGAAATGCTAGCACCTTCGGAATTTGTAATTTTTTGACTTACGCCGAGGGCTGAAGCCTCACATGTTTTTGCAAGATCAATCATATGGTCTATAGAAATATCCCATGTATTATGCAAATCAAGATCTTGCATGTTTGTCGCCATAAGATTTTTATCAGCCAAATCAAATAAAGGATCTGGTGCTGTATAGCGCGCAATATTAAAAGCAGCGTCTACGGTATCTTCAATACTTTGCATTGATAGATCAGATGAACTTGAACTGCCCTTCCGCTGCCCATTATAAAGAGTAACAGAAAATCCTTTATCTCTATTGATTTCAAGTGTTTCAAGACTACCTAAACGTACAGAAACATTATTACCTGTGCCATAACTTACCTCAACTTCAGATGCAGTAGCACCTATGCTTTTTGCATAGTGTAATGTGTGTTCAGCAATTTTTTTTAAATGCTCTAAATCAAATTGATTTTTTTTCATGTCTCTATAGGTGGGAAAGTAAACCCTGTTATCATAACTTAGAAATAGTCACTCTATAAACTCACTTACATTCATATGGCAAAAGATAAAGATCTCGAAAATACTACCGTCAGCAGAACGCAGCTTAAACTTGAAGCTGAAAAACTTCAATCACTTGGATTGAAATTGTGTGAGTTATCAGTATCCAAATTAAAGGCATTGAATTTGCCATCCGATTTATTTGAAGCCATTTTAGCTATGCAAAAGATTACGAGTAACGGCGCCAAAAGGCGACAAAGTCAATATATCGGTAAGCTCATGAGAAAATTTGATGCAACTGAATTAAATACTATTATGACTTTTTGGGATCAGCAAGAAATTAAAGAAAAACAACATTTTCATAATATAGAATTGTGGCGGAAAAAATTAGTTGAAGAGCCAGGAAGTATTAATGACTTCTTGATTAAGTTTCCAACTGAAGAAAAATTAATTCTATTAAACACAATCAAAGAAGCGGTTGAAGAAAAGAATAAGGATAAAGCGCCTAAATATAATCGAGAATTATTTAAGCTTATAAAAAAAATTATAGAGAAATAAAATTATCTACGGTTAAGTTCAGTGACTACAACCTTTTCTTCATCGTCTCGTGCGTACTTAATTTTCACTTTATTGCCTTGCTGTTTAAATACTGATTTAGAAAACTCTTCAGGGGACTCAGTATTAACATCGTTTAATACAAGTATCACATCGCCTTTTTGAATTCCTGATTTAAAAGCGGGTGAATCTTTAATCACTGCAATGACTTTCAAGCCCACCTCTTCTTTCTTCTCTTTGGTGTCTGAATTTTTTTTAATTAACTTAATCACATGCAATCCTAAAATTGGCTGTGGCAGCTTAGCCCAATAGGTAGCATAAAAGTCAAATTTACTATTTTTATCTTCTAAGTCTGCTTCACTCACCTCAATCACACTATTTTTTTCACTCTTGTTGCCTTTTTTCATTTCAGC
>CANMPB010000016.1 GCA_947499625.1 Methylophilaceae bacterium | reverse complement strand
ATGAAAGAAAACTTTGATGAATTAAGGCAGCTTTCTCAAGATGCTATTGAAGATGGTCTTTTAATGGAAGTTTCTGAAAAACAAATGAAAGAAGCGCTTCATCAAATGGTTGATGATCTTATTAATCCATACCTAAAAAATAAATAATTTGTCTATGAGTCAAACTTCAAGACTCTCTATACCTCCGCCACTTTCACTTTACATTCACATCCCTTGGTGTGTCAAAAAATGTCCCTATTGTGATTTTAATTCGCACGAACATAAAGAAGCGCAAAACTTTACTGACTTAGAATCTATGTATGTGGATGCGCTTATTAAAGATCTTGAATATTCATTACCTAAAATTTGGGGCAGAAAAATTCACTCGATTTTTTTTGGGGGTGGCACGCCAAGTTTGTTTAGTGGAAAAGCTATTCAGAAAATTTTAAGTCAGGTTCGTGCACTCACACCTATTTTGTATGATGCCGAAATTACACTTGAAGCTAATCCAGGCACGATTGATGCCCATCATTTTGAAAGCTATAAAGATGCAGGGGTCACAAGAGTATCGTTAGGTATTCAATCATTTAATGATATCCATCTCAAAGCATTAGGTCGTATCCACGATAGCAGTGAAGCCAAAAAAGGTATTGAAATTGCCATGCGTCATTTTGATGAAGTGAATTTAGATTTAATGTATGCATTACCTCACCAAACATTGGATGAAGCGATAGACGATGCTAAAAATGCAATATCATTTAATACACAGCATTTATCTTTTTATCATTTAACGATTGAGCCCAATACATACTTTTTTAAACACCCTCCCAAATTACCTCTCGATGATGAGAGTGCAGTGATGCAAGAAACCATTGAAGATATTTTAAACCAGCATGGTTATGAGCATTATGAGACATCTGCTTTTGCAAAACCTAAATCACAATGCGAACATAACCTGAATTATTGGCAGTTCGGAGATTATTTAGGTATAGGGGCAGGTGCACATAGCAAACTGACTTTTCATGACAAGAGGAGTCGCGAGAGTCGCTATAAAAATCCGAAACAATATATGGAAAAAGTAGTCACACAAAATATGATTGAATCAGAAACGATCATTCACGAAAATGATTTAGCTTTTGAATTCATGATGAATCATTTACGTCTCACCGATGGCTTTACTATTCAAAGTTTTGAAGAAAAAACGGGTTTAAATATTTCGATGATCGATAAAGAGCTCAAAGCTGCGATAGATAAAAAACTGATTACCATGGATCATGAAATGATTAAACCAACGCTTTTAGGTCAGCGATTCTTAAATGACCTATTGGGTATTTTTTTAAAGTAGAATGAAATTATGAAATTTGCAAAAATAAATAACGAACTCACTGTCTCTGATCAAATCACGATTGAAGACTTAAAAGAAATTCAAGCACAAGGCTACAAAACTATTTTTTGTAATCGCCCTGACCAGGAGTCCGAAGGACAGCTAGCTTTTTCAACTATTGAAAAAGAAGCTCAAAGTATAGGTATCAAAGCCATCCATCAGCCTGTGATTGGCGGGCAAATTTCAGATGATGATATTACTCAATTTGGCAGCTATTTTGAGGGCGCTCAAAAGCCTATCTTTGCTTATTGCCGAACTGGCACAAGATGTTCAATGCTTTGGGCGCTTTCACATGCAAAAACTCTGCCTATTGATGAAATTTTAAGCAAAGCCCAGATTGCTGGCTATGATTTATCTCCATTAAAAGACCGTCTCAACTCCCTTAAATAGATATGGACGTATCTAAACAGTATCTTAGTATTCATGATCACAGCCGAGAATTAAGTGGTCTTAAATATATCTATTCTGTTATTTCAAGACGTGCTGGCGGCTTATCGATTGGCGTTAACTTAAACATAAATAATGCTTGTAATTGGCAATGCATTTATTGTGAAATTCCAAATCTTACCCGCGGCTCACCGCCGCCCATTGAACTCAATGTGCTTGAAGATGAGCTACGTTTTTTTCTTCATGAAATTATTCATGGCGATTACATGGAGAAAAATGTAGCAATTGAGGATCGTCATTTAAAAGACATTGCTTTTTCAGGCAATGGAGAGCCTACAAGTGCGGAAGAATTTCCACAAGTTATTTTAATTGTTAAAAAGATACTTGAAGAATTTAACTTACTTCATAAGATTAAAATTCGTTTGATTACTAATGGAAGTTTAATGCACAAAGAATCTGTGCTTGAAGGTATTCAAGTACTTGCAAAAATGAACGGGGAAGTCTGGTTTAAGGTCGATGCTGGGCTAGAAGAAAGTACTAAAGTAATTAATCAAGTTAATGTAAAACCACAACAAGCGATTGATCGATTAAAACGTTGCAGTGAAATATGCCCTACATTCGTTCAAACATGTATTTTTACCATCGATAATAAAGAGCCTAATAATAAGGAGATTGACGCATATATTAAACTCATTGATAGCGCCAAGAAAAGTATCAAAGGTGTACATTTGTATGGAATTGCAAGGCCATCCATGCAGCCAGAAGCTTATCGTCTTGGCAGGGTAAATATTAATGTATTAAAGAATATTGCGGACCAGCTTCATAATAATGGGATCGAATCAACAGTAAGTTATTAAAACTTTTTAACTTTGGATATTTATGATGATTGAATGGACTTTTATAATAAAAACGACAATCGCTATGATAGCAATTGTTGACCCCCCAGGTTGCTTACCGATTTACTTGAGTTTAACGGGTCAACATAAAAATATTAATAAAAAAAATGTAGCCAAGATGACAGCTTTAACTGTCTTTATCATTCTTGTAGTTTCACTTTTTCTTGGAGATAAAATTTTAAATATCTTTGGCATTTCTATGCCAAGTTTTCAGATTTGCGGCGGTATACTTCTTCTGATCATGGCCATATACATGATGTTAGGACGAAATCAAGTTATGGAATCTACACAAAATAATAAGTCAGAAAAAGAATTAATTGCCTTTGTCCCACTTAGTATTCCGCTCTTAGCAGGGCCCGGCGCGATTAGTAATATGATTATTGCTGCTCACCAAGCCCCTAATTTTGTAAATCTATCTTTTCTAGTGCTGCCATGTATTTTCGTGTCTCTAACAATTTGGCTTACTTTAAGTTTTGCTGAAAGCATCTCTAGAGTGATTGGTGCAGTAGGTACTAAAATAGTTACCCGTGTCATGGGTTTACTCCTAGGTTCCATGGCGATTGAGTTTATTACGCGGGGCGTATTAGATATTATTGCGTAATGCTTTATGAAGCAAATTCGTAAACTTAAGTTGCGCTCTCAGACACATTACGCTCTTTTCCGTGCTGACTTACCTTATAAACCCAAAGTGGAAAAAGATAAAACAAAGTTTAAAAGGCAGTCAAAACATAAAGCTAAACTTGATTAGCTATTTTTTCTTTTTCTTATTTTTTTGTCCGCATGACATCCAACAACTCAACTTGCCATCTTGAAAAGCATAACGGCCAATAATTAAGAGAATGGTCGCAAGAAGAACCTGTTGGAATAGAAATATAGGCAAATTAAATGATGTAACTCCATCATAAACGCAATGATATTCATATGCTGCAGTGGGAACGTAAGAAAAAGACAAAGCAAAGACTAATAAAGCTAATATGTTGTAAGTACATTGTTTCATTTTTGAGCCCTTAGATATTTAAAAATGTTTAAATTACAAAAAATCTAATATATAGTATTTTTTACTTAAATTAACATAAAATTTAAAGAGATATTCATGTCAAACGACCATCATTCGCATCACTCTGAAACACACTTCACCTCAACAGCAGTAGTTCGCGATATCGTTATTGGTATGGCGGACGGACTGACTGTTCCATTTGCTCTCGCTGCAGGCCTATCAGCAGCTGTTGATTCATCAGCGATTATTGTAACAGCAGGCCTAGCTGAAGTTGCGGCGGGCTCGATTGCAATGGGCCTGGGTGGTTATCTTGCTGGAAAAACAGATATTGAACATTATGATTCTGAATTAAAACGTGAAGCATATGAAATTAAGCATTTGCGTGAGCATGAAATTTTAGAAGTCGAGGAAATACTTTCAGAATATGGACTCAAAGGGAGTGCACTTAAAGCAGTTGTTAAGTCCATCACTTCTAATCGTGAACGCTGGCTAAAATTCATGATGAAATTTGAATTAAATTTAGAAAGACCTGATCCGAAAAGAGCAGTGACCAGCGCGGCTACTATTGCAATTGCTTATATTATAGGTGGGCTCATTCCCTTGATGCCTTATATCTTTATATCTGACATCATGCCCGCTCTAAAAATGTCAGCCATAGCAACAAGTATTGCACTCGTACTTTTTGGTTGGATTAAAGGTCGCTTTACAGGGGTTAATCAAGGACGTTCAGCGATGCAAACACTTGTGATTGGAGCCTTAGCTTCTTCGGCTGCTTTTGGCTTAGCTCATCTATTCTCATAAAAGTTTCATATATTTAAACCGCTCTTATTCATTGATTTAATTGTAAAATAAGGCCTTAAAAGAAACGTTCGTTTCCATGTTTTATTTTTAGAATTGGGGCTTTACTTGCAACAGCTTTTTTTGTCATCTAGATCTGTTTTACTTATCGGTTTTCTATTGTTTTCTTTAGTTGGCTGTCAAAAACCTCCAGAGCAAAGTAACATGCCACCTAATTTTGTTTTGCCCGTGACCATGCTTGAATCCATGCCTGTATCGATACCTATTACAGCAGAAGCTGTAGGCCAAACAGAGGGTGCTAAGGAAGTCGAAATTAGGCCTCGTGTTGGCGGTATTCTATTAAAACGAAAATACAATGAAGGTTCCCCAGTTAAAGCTGGTCAAACCTTATTTGAGATTGATCCCGAGCCCCACAGAATAGTCTTAAATCAAGCCCGTGCTCAATACAATCAGAGTCTTGCTCGAGCCGAACAAGCTAAGCGAGAGAAAAAACGTTTAGAAAGTTTGATTGAATCTCAGTCAATTAGTCAGCGTGAATTTGATAATGCAACATCAGATGAGTCGATTAGTGTTGCGGCTCTCGCCCAAAGTCGAGCAAATTTAAGACAGGCAGAACTTAATCTTTCTTATACCAATGTCACCGCACCTGTCGATGGCATTTCCGGTCGCTTTCAATTTTCTGAAGGCGCTCTCATTTCTGCAAATACAAGTCTTCTCACGACATTAGCTCAAGTAAATCCAATTTGGGTGCGATTTAGTTTTTCAGATAATGAACTTAAGCAATTAGGGGGTGCATTAAGTGAAAAGAATGTTCAAGAAGTTTCAATCATTCTTTCTGATGGTAATGAATACTCGAAAAAGGGCAAAATAAATTTTGCTGCAAGCGAAATCAATCCATCACTTGGCACTCAAGAACTCCGGGCAACATTTGAAAATAATGAGCGTCAAATTTTACCCGGCCAATTTGTTCGTGTGCGAGTGACTACAGGCAAAAAAGATGGTGTATTTTTATTGCCTCAATTAGCTGTTCTTAATTCTGATCAAGGTAAATTTGTATTTGTCGTCAATGAAAAAAGTCAAGCCACGCCTCGCCCTGTTATCGCGGGCGAATGGAAAGGTAAAGATTGGGTTATTTTGAGTGGTCTTAAAGCAGGCGATAAGGTTATTATCGACAATCTTATTAAAATACGTCCTGGCATGCCTGTCACTAACATGCCTAGCTTCAAAAAATAATGAGTAAATTTTTTATTACGCGGCCAATTTTTGCTGCGGTAATCTCAATCATTATTGTCTTAGCTGGTATTGCAGCTGCGCTTAAATTATCCATTGCACAATATCCACAAATCGCACCACCTACAGTCATTATCACTGCAAGCTATCCAGGTGCCAGCGCCGAAACACTTTCGAAAACAGTTGCAGGCCCTATCGAAGAACAATTAAGTGGTGTTGAAGGTCTGCTTTATTTTAATTCCAGCACTGATTCTAGCGGCACACTTAATATCACCGCTACTTTTGAAATTGGGACAAACATTAACCAAGCAACTTTCAATGTAAGTAACCGCGTCAACATTGCAGCGCCTCGCTTACCAGAAACCGTAAGACGTTCGGGTGTGGTTGTACAAAAAAAATCAAACGATATTCTTTTAGTTGTGATGCTGATATCAAAAGACAAGCAATTTGATCCGCTTTATTTAAGTAACTACGCAACCCTTAATGTTTTAGATGAAATTAAACGTGTTAAAGGTGTGGGTGATGCCAATATATTTGGTGCGCGTGACTACTCCATGCGTGTTTGGCTTAAACCAGATCGTATGGCGCAACTTCATGTCACCACTTCAGACATTGCAGCTGCAATTCAAAGTCAAAATGCTCAGTATGCCGCCGGCAAAATTGGTCAAGAGCCCTCTGTAAGTGACCAACAACTTGTGTATACGGTAAATGCAAAAGGCCGCTTGCTCGATCCTAATGAATTCGGAAATATTATTATTAGAGCTGGCGGGCCTGACGGTATTCTTTATCTTAAAGATATTGCGCGGGTCGAATTAGGTGCACAAACTTACGATATCAATACAACATTAAATGGTAAACCAGGCGTAGGTATTCCTATTTTCCTTCAAACAGGTGCTAACGCACTTGATACAGCCAAAGGCATCAAGGAAAAAATGGCTGAACTTAAAGGTCGCTTTCCTAAAGGAATGGATTTCGAAGTTCCCTATGACACTAGTAATTTTGTAAAAGCTTCCATGAAAGAAGTATTTAAAACTCTTGGTGAAGCAATGCTTCTTGTAGTGATTGTCGTATTTCTATTTTTACAAAACTGGCGCGCCACTTTAATTCCTATTATCGCTGTACCTATATCTCTAATAGGAACTTTTGCAGGCCTATATCTTTTTGGTTTCTCAATTAACACGCTGACACTTTTTGCCATGGTCTTGTCTATTGGTATTGTGGTCGATGACGCCATTGTCGTTTTAGAAAATATCGAACGCTTAATGGCGGAAGAAAAACTTTCTCCGATTAAAGCTGCTATTAAATCTATGGAACAAGTCTCTGCTGCAGTCATTGCGATTGTATTAGTGTTATGTGCTGTATTCGTGCCTGTCGCTTTTATGGGCGGCATCGCAGGAGAGCTCTATCGCCAATTCGCTGTGACTGTGGCTATAGCTGTTGTGATATCTGGCGTTGTAGCCCTCACACTGACGCCTGCGCTCTGTGCCATTATCTTAAATCCAAAATCTATCCATTCAAAAATTTTTGATCGTTTTAATAGTGGATTTAATCGCTTAACTCATTTTTATATTAAGGTTGTGAATGGTACTTTGCATCATCGTTTAATTGGTGGCATTGTTTTTGGTGGCATTGTCATTGTCTCTATTTTGCTTTTTAAATTCACGCCCACTAGCTTTATTCCTGCTGAAGATCAGGGCTATGTCATTACAGCGGTTATGTTACCAGATGGGGCTACAATTAGTCGCACTTCCAAAACAACTGAGGCCGTACGTTCTGCAATCGCCAAGGATCCTGCAAGTACTTTTCAGTTTGCTGTGAATGGCTATGATCTGATTGGAGGTGGCAACAAATCAAATGCAGCTACGATATTTGTGAGATTAAAAGATTGGGCCGAACGAGAGAGCTCCGCGAGTGACATTGTAAAAAAACTTTTCGGCATCGGTATGATGCAACCCGATGGTCTTGCCATTGCATTTAACCCTCCTTCAATTCGCGGATTAGGCAGTTCGGGTAGCATGGAAACTTACATCCAAAGTAGAAGTGACACTGATCCATTACGCTTATTTGCAGCAGTCAATTTATTTGTTGAAGCGCTTAAGAAAGAACCTCGTCTTACAGGCGTTAATACTTTTTTTAGGCCCACCGTACCACAACTTTTTATTGAGGTAGATGAAGCTAAAGCGATGAGCTTAGGCATTCCTATTTCGAGTATTTATGACACGCTACAAAGCACTATGGGCTCACTTTATATCAATGACTTTAATAAATCGGGTAGAACTTATCGCGTTCAACTTCAAGCGGATGCGCCTTATCGAATGAAGCCAGATGATCTTGGTAAAGTGTACGTGCGATCAAATGCAGGCGCTATGATTCCACTCTCAGCGATTAGCACAGTCAATAGTATTTTAGGTGCTGAACAACTCGAACGTTTTAACGGACTTCTCTCGGCAAAAGTCTTAGCAGGAGGAGCGCCCGGTGTCAGCTCAGGTGACACCATAAAACTTGTTGAAAAAATTGCGAAAGAAAGTTTACCTGAAGGTTATCAAATGGCTTGGACAGGACAAGCCTATCAAGAAAAGCGCGCAGGTTCTGCGGCGCTCTTTGCATTTGGTTTTGCCATTATTATGGTATTTCTGATTTTAGCCGCACAGTTTGAAACATGGGCGCTTCCGCTCGCAGTGATTATGGCCGTGCCATTCGCGCTAACGGGTGCTCTCATTGCTATTCTAGTGCGCGGTATGCCAAATGATATTTATTTTCAGATTGGTCTAATCACCTTAATTGGCCTCGCTGCTAAAAATGCAATTTTAATTGTGGAATTTGCTAGTCAAAAAATGGAAGAAGGTATGCCCCTCATGGAGGCTGCGGTTGAAGCTGCGCGCCTCCGATTTAGACCTATTGTAATGACATCGATGGCTTTCGTTTTTGGTATTGTGCCTCTTGTTTTTGCAACGGGTGCGGGTGCAGCGGCACGTCAATCTATGGGGACTGGTGTTTTTGGCGGCATGATCTTAGCAACCTTTATTGCAACTATTTTTATTCCGCTATTTTTTGTCTGGTTAACTGGAAATCATATTCGTCATCACGGTCATATGGATGAGGATAAAAAAATAAAATGATGCTGCGTTTTATTTTCTTTTGCTTATCTTTTAGTCTCATAAGCTGCACATTAATTGGTCCCGATTACAAACGTCCAGAAAGTAATTTACCCAGCGCTTATCACCAGGAAATTAATAAAGACAATGTAGCGGCAGATTTAAATATGTGGTGGAAGCTTTATCAAGACCCAGCGCTTGATGAGTTAATGGACAATGCATTAAAGAAAAACGCCGACATTAATGCAGCGATTGCGCGCTTGGAGGAGGCTGATGCATATCTAAAGCAAATAGGAGCGGCTTTGATACCCTCGATAGATTTAACTTCGCAGGGAAATCGAACTAAAGCCACTGAAACTGGTATTGTGCCCTCAAGTTTTGTAAAACCTTTTCGTAAAAATTTTAATGTTCAACTCGGCACATCATTTGAGATAGATTTTTGGGGAAGATTACGACGCGCCAAAGAATCAGCTCGTGCAGAATATATTGCATCTCAATATTCAAAAGACACTGTGGTACTAAGTTTACAAAGTACTCTTGCAAGTACTTACTTATTGTTGCGGAGTATCGATTCACAAATATTGGCTTTAAAAGATAATGTTGGATACCGCAAAGAAAATTTAGAGCTAACTAAAAAGCGTTTAGAGAGTGGTCTTATTTCAGCGCTCGATCTTCATCAAGCAGAAGCAGCTTTTAATAATCTATCTGCTCAACTGAGTGATCTTATTCGTCAACGTGAAGTTATTTCTAATCAGCTTATTCTTTTGTCAGGCGATATGAATTTAAATATACCTGAAAATAGATTAGACGCTTTGGTCATGCCTCCAATACCTCCAGCTAATATACCTTCGTCGCTTTTAGAATCAAGGCCAGATATTAAAGAAGCTGAACAAATAATGATTGCAGCTAATGCAAATATTGGCGTGGCTAAAGCGGCACTTTTTCCAAACATTATCCTTACGGCAAATTTCGGAAGAGAGAGTGCTGAATTAAAAAATATTAATAAAACTGGTTCAGACATATGGGGAATAGGTTTAGGCTTAACACTACCGATTTTTGACTCAGGAAGAGCTCAAGCAAAAGTTAGTCAAGCCACAGCCAAACAAAAACAAGCGCTTAGCTATTACGAGTCTTCTATTCAGAATGCTTTTAAAGAAGTAAATAATGCACTGGTATCTTTAAAAGAATACACCGAGCAAGAAAATGATTTAAAACTCACACAAGATGCGGCAAAGAAAGCTATGGATATTGCATCGAACCGTTACAAAGCGGGCTATTCAAGTTACTTGGAATATCTTGATGCTCAGCGTGTATACAATGATGCGTCGATTGCTTATATTCAAAAAAGACAATTAAGATTAATTGCGAGCGTTGAACTATTTAAATCTTTAGGTGGAGGTTGGTCTATAAAGTTAGAAAACAGCTAAAATGATTATTGTTTTAGTCTTTTTTTAGCTTTTTCAATCGATTTTTTGACTTGCTCAAATGATGTACCGCCAATGTGATTTCTGGATTTAATTGAACCCTCGAGTGTTAGATAGCTATACACATCGCTTGAAATCATTTTACTAAATTTTTTCAATTCATCTATCTTAAGTTCTGATAAATCACATTTCTTTTTAATAGCTAAGTTTACGGCTTTTGCAACAATCTCATGCGCATCTCTGAATGCCACACCTTTGACTACAAGATAATCTGCCAAGTCTGTTGCAGTCGCATAACCTTTTAAAGCAGCTTCCTTCATATTTTTTTCATTAACCGAAATGCCTTTCAGCATATCTGCATAAATGGTGAGTACATCTAAAATAGTATCTGCAGTATCAAAAAGGGGCTCTTTGTCTTCTTGATTGTCTTTATTGTAAGCAAGGGGTTGCGCTTTCATAAGCATGAGAAGACCCATTAAATGTCCTGTCACTCTGCCTGTTTTACCTCTCACTAACTCCGGTACGTCTGGATTTTTTTTCTGCGGCATGATGGATGATCCAGTACAAAATCTATCAGCGATTTCAACAAATCCAAACATAGGGCTCGACCACATAATAAGCTCTTCTGAAAATCTTGATAAATGGGTCATGAGTAAAGATGCTGCAAAAGTAAATTCAATGGCAAAATCTCTGTCTGAAACTGCGTCTAAAGAGTTCTCACACACACCATCGAATTTAAGTTTTTTAGCAACTCTATTTCTATCGATGGGATAACTTGTGCCGGCAAGCGCTGCTGCCCCTAAGGGTAATTGATTCATTCTTTTTCTAGCATCTTCAAATCTCGCCAGATCTCTTTGCAACATCTCATAATAAGCCATCAAGTGGTGGCCAAAAGTTACAGGCTGTGCGACTTGGAGATGAGTGAGTCCAGGCATAATTATTTTTTGATGCTTATCTGCTAACTGAACAACGGATAACTGAAGTGTTTTAATTTTTTGAATCGTTTCATCAATAGCTGCTCTTAACCATAATCTCAAATCAGTTGCGACCTGGTCATTTCTTGATCTGCCTGTATGTAATTTCTTACCTGCTTCACCAATTTTATCAGTCAACCTTTTCTCAATATTCAAATGCACATCTTCTAAATCTAGAGACCATTTGAAGGTGCCGGCTAAAATTTCATTTTGAATGCTTTGCAATCCACCTTGAATCGCTTTTAAATCTTTTTGCGTGATAATTTTTTGTGCGGCTAACATTTCAGCATGGGCCACTGAGCCTTCAATATCGTAAAGAGCTAGTTTTTGATCAAAACCAACAGAGGCTGTAAATCTTTTGACGAGATCAGTCACAGGCTCATTAAATCTACCTGACCAATTTGCTTTTTTTATACCTTTTTTAGCCATAGATGAAAGTATATGCTAAAGCTTATGATTTTCTAAATTTTCAAAGGCCTAGCTTATGATAAAATGACTCATTCGTTTTAAATTCAAATATGACTCAACCTACACACATAACCATCGCGACACGCGAAAGTGAGCTTGCGATTTGGCAAGCCGAATATATTAAGTCACAACTTTTATCCTTCTATCCGAGATTAGAGGTAAGCATTCTTGGTATGACGACTCAAGGGGATAAAACACTCAATAAATCCCTCTCTAAAATTGGTGGCAAAGGTCTTTTTATCAAAGAACTAGAAGTCGCATTACAAAATAAAGAAGCTGATATTGCGGTGCACTCGCTTAAAGACTTGCCTATGCATTTGAGTAAAGAATTTATGATTGCTGCCATTGGCAAGCGAGAAGATGCAAGAGATGCGTTTATTTCTAATGATTTTGGGGCGCTCGAAATGTTGCCGCCAGGAAGCATTGTTGGGACCTCAAGCTTTCGCCGACAAAGTCAATTACAACGACGGTTCCCTGAGCTTGTGATTGAGCCATTGAGAGGAAATTTACAAACCCGCTTGAAAAAGCTCGATAAAAAACAATATCACGGCATTATATTAGCAGCGGCAGGCCTCATCCGGCTGAAATTAAAAACACGCATTCGACAGTATATGTCCCCTGAAAATTCAATTCCTGCTGCTGGGCAAGGTGCACTTGCTATTGAGATATTAAAAGTGCGTTCCGATCTTGTTGAGTTATTAAAGCCACTTCATCATCAAGAGTCGGCTTATTGTGTTTTAGCTGAAAGAGCTATGAGTAGAACTTTGGGTGGCAGTTGCAACGTTCCCCTAGGTGCGCATGCAATCATTGAAAATAAAATTCTTAAGCTGCAAGGTTTTGTGGCTTCTATAGACGGAAAAGACATGATTAAAGATAAGATTGAAGGCTCTATTACAGATGCTGAAAAGCTTGGTGAAAAACTTGCTAAGCAACTTCTTGATCAGGGCGCCGATAAAATCTTAGCGAGTCTTGTTATATGAGTAAAAAAGAACTCCATCAAACCGGTATTGTTATTACACGGCCTTCTCATCAAACTGGCGAGATCAAAACCTTGGTGAACGATCATCAAGGACATCCTATCGAATTTCCTTTACTTGAAATCAAATCAAAAAGTCAAAACGAAACTTTTCAAAATATCGTTTTAAAGTTGAATGATTATGATTGGGCTATTTTTATTAGTTCTAATGCAGTGCAATTTGGTATGCCAGCTGTCAAACATGCCTTTCACACATTGCCTGAATCAACACAATTCGCAGCTATTGGGCCCTCCACTCAAAAAGCATTGAAATTATTTGATGTAAATCATGTGCTCATCCCAGATGAAAACTTTGATAGCGAGGGTTTACTTGCTACCAAAGAAATGAATGATATTAAGAATAAAAAAATTGTAATCTTTAGAGGTGAGGGTGGCCGAGAAACTTTAGCTGAAATATTAAGAGCGCGTGGCGCTGAAGTTACTTACGCAGAATGTTATACGCGAACGTTTCCGCAAACCAATTTAGATCTTCTTAAAGCTTTCTCTGAAAAAATTCACATTGCAGCGATTCTTATTACAAGCTCTGAGGCATGTAAGGAGTTTGTTCGTTTAAATCGCTTAAGAGATATGAGTTTCTTAAAGGACGTACTTTTTATCGTAAATCATCCAAGGATGGTGAATGTTCTTGAGAGAGAGTCTTTTATGACTTTTTCATCGGACGAGCCTTCTGATCAATCGATGATGAAAAAGCTCTTAGAGACAATTGATCACTAATTTTAGATTTCTCGCGAGCTCTTTTAATAGTTTGTCCTCTATATTGCAAAGTCGTTTTAATTAAAAATTATTTTCTTTTCAATCTCTATCGATTACACGGGGCTTGTTCAAAAAGCGTATGTCTTTGATAGCAAGTCTTACTTTTTGTAGATAAAAATTATGGCTCATGTATAATTCGCGCGAATCGTGCTTTATACACGGTTGATGTGTGTCACTATTGTTAAAGTTTGATACATATTTTATTTAATATTTAAGGAAATTACATGTCTAAGTTATTAGCTGCATTAGTTGCAGGTTTATTCGCGCTTTCATTGAACACTTTTGCTGCTGAGCCTCCTCCACCTCCAGGTGGTCCTAAGGCTGATGGTTCGAAAGCTCCTCCACCTCCAGGTGGTCCTAAGGCTGATGGTTCGAAAGCTCCTCC
>CANMPB010000015.1 GCA_947499625.1 Methylophilaceae bacterium | reverse complement strand
CCTTTTGCAAAAATTATTTGTAAGCCTATCTCAGCAATTCGCAATCACGCGCATGTTCTAGTGGTCACCCCTATTGTCAATAATGTAGCACCTACAAAAAATGACCAGAAAAAATAAATTGTTTATTATTTCTTTAATCATCGCGATGATGATTAATCTCATTCATATTAATATTTTTAATACTGATTTAACACCTGATTTTATTTTACTCACGCTCATATTTTGGTTCTTTAAAAATCCAAATAAAGTATCCATCTCAACATTTTGGCTTGTAGGCCTCATCAATGATATCTTTATGGGGGATCTTTTAGGGCAATATGCACTCACTTATGCGTCTTGTTATTTTATTGCGCAATATTTCATAAGTAAAATCATACTTAACAATAAGTATCAGATATTACTTTATGTTTTCTTAATATTTTTAAGTGCTCAAATTATCATGTTGATCATTAATCTTACGCACGACCTTCATTATCCAGGGTTTAGCTATTATCTTCAAAGTATCACAGCTATTTTCATATGGCATGCATTCTCTAAATTTAAATTTTTTAAATTAGATCGCTAAACACTTAAGGCCACCTTAAGATGTCTTATTCTAAAAATAGTCAAAATATTTATAAGTCACGCTATTTATTTAAGCAAAGATTAGCAATCATTACAGCTTTAATATCCGTTGCTTTTTTAGCCATCATCGGACGTTTTTTTTACCTTCAAATTTTTAAATATGATTTTTACAAAGACTTATCTGAAAATAATCGTATTGTTGTGATTCCTAATGTGCCAAACCGAGGTCTTATACTCGATCGAAATGGCATCATCATGGCAGACAACTATTTTGTTTATAGTTTAGAAATTACGCCTTCTAAAGTCGCTAATCTCAACAAAACCATTAATAATTTAAAGCCTATTGTCGAATTGAGTGCGAGCGATTTAAAACAATTTAGAAAAATTTTAAAGGAAAGCTCTTCCCTAGATAGCATTCCTATCAAAACACGTTTATCTGAAACTGAATCGGCGAGATTTGCTGCAAATAAATTACGGTTTGAAGGAGTAGAAATTAGATCTAGATTATTTAGGCGCTATCCTAAAGGTGCTTTCGCTTCGCATCTTGTAGGCCATATTAATCGGATCAATGAAGAGGATAAGGAAGCCATTAAAAAATTAGGCTGGCAACAAAACTATAAAGGTACTGACTCTATAGGCAAGCTAGGTATTGAAAAATACTATGAGGCTAAGCTTCATGGTATTACTGGATTTCAAAAAGTTGAAATTGATGCCAATGGTAATTCAGTCCGTATTTTAAATAGCACTCCTTCTATTGAGGGAGACACCATTACATTATCCATCGACTCAAACCTTCAAGAAATTGCTGAAAATGCTTTCAATAAGTACCGGGGCGCTCTCGTCGCTTTAAATCCGAAAAATGGTGAGGTGCTTGCATTTGTAAGTCGCCCTAATTTTGATCCCAATCAATTTGTAGGTGGCATTGATGTCGATGAATGGAAGCTACTGAATGAGTCATTAGATAAGCCTATGCTTAATCGTGCCATCAATGGTTTATATCCTCCAGGGTCTACCATCAAACCTTTTGTGGCATTAGCTGCACTCGAAAATGATATTCGTAAACCGCCTTTTAATATTAAGGACCCTGGCTTCTTTACGCTACCCAACTCCGGCCACACTTACAAAGATTGGAAACCTTATGGGCATGGTATTGTAGATATGGTGATGGCAATTACTATTTCATGCGATACATTTTTTTATGGGCTAGGTATTGAATTAGGCATTAATAAATTATCGGAATTTTTATCTCGATTTGGTTTTGGTGAAGCTACCCACATTGATATGTTTGGCGAAAATGCAGGCTTATTACCTTCGCCTGAATGGAAACAAAAAAGATTTAAACAGCCTTGGTATTTAGGTGAAACTGTCATTACAAGTATTGGTCAAGGTTATATGCTCGTAACTCCTATGCAGCTAGCTCAGGCAGTTGCAACAATCGCTAACGGCGGATTAACGATCCAGCCAAGACTTATCCAATCAATTAAGAATAGTCAGACTGGCAAAATAGAAACATTTAAAAATAAAATCATTCGAGAGCTACATTTTAAACCTGAGAATCTAGCTCTCGTCAAAGAAGGTATGATGAATGTCACGCAACCTGGCGGAACTGCTGCAAGTATAGGTGCTGGGGCGGTATACAAAATGGCAGCCAAAACAGGTACCGCTCAAGTTGTTGAGATGAAGCGAAATCAAAAATATAATCCTAATCGAATGAACGAAAGACATCGGGACCATGCACTTTTTATCGCGTATGCCCCTGCAGAAGACCCTACGATTGCAATTGCAATCATTGTTGAAAATGGTGGCCATGGTGGATCAACGGCGGGACCGATTGCAAGAAAATTGATGGATTATCATTTGCTCAAAAAAATAGCTTTAAGCAAAGAAGATAATAAAGCAGCCCCTCTTGAATCAGAACATCACGATTAAAATACGGTCACTATGTTAGAACGTTTATTTCCTCGCCTACAAAAAAATATTGATCCTATGTTAATGATCTTTATTAGCTCGACTTTAGTGGTCGGTCTTTTTACACTTTACAGCGCTTCAGGACGAAATATTATTTTGGTGCTTAATCAACTTTTTTATATTGGGCTTGGTTTTATATTGCTGTGGGTCACGGCGGGAATACATCCTAAATATTATGAAAAATTTGCGCTTCCTATTTATATCATAGGGTTGTTGCTACTCGTTGGCGTCATGTTTTTTGGGCAATCGAGTCATGGGGCTAAACGCTGGCTAAATTTAGGTCTATTTAAAATGCAGCCTTCAGAAATTATGCGTATTGCCGTACCTATTGCTATGGCTTGGTACCTGTCTAAGCGAGAAAATAAAAGGCACGCGATCGATTATGTCATTGCCTCCCTATTTTTTATTTTGCCCGTTATCCTTATTATCAATCAGCCTGATTTAGGCACAGGACTCTTAATTGCCGCATCAGGTTTTTATATTCTTTTTTTAGCCGGCTTAAATTGGAAATTTATTGTAGGTGGTATCGTCGGTCTTTTTTCCTTAACGCCTATCATTTGGACGCATTTACATGATTACCAGAAAAATCGTTTGCTCATTTTATTAGATTCAAGCCAAGATCCATTGGGATCAGGCTATCACACGATTCAATCTTCCATTGCAATGGGATCAGGTGGACTTATTGGAAAAGGGTGGCTTAATGGCACGCAAGGTCAACTTGATTTCTTACCTGAACAAACAACTGATTTTATTTTTGCAGTCTTTAGTGAAGAATTTGGGCTGTTAGGCAATTTATTACTCTTAGGTCTTTTTGCGTTCATTATTGGTCGGAGCCTTGTGATTGCCTCGCAAGCAAAAAATACATTTACACGACTTCTAGCCGCTAATATTGGGCTTACTTTCTTTACTTATATCTTTATTAATATTGCGATGGTAAGTGGCATCATGCCTGTGGTGGGCGTGCCTTTGCCTCTTATTAGTTTTGGTGGCACATCTATGACGATTATTTTAATTAGCTTTGGTATATTAATGAGTGTGCATTCACATAAAGAACTTGTAGGATCCTCTTAATGTTTAGAGTCTATTTTCTTGGTTTCCTGCTTCTTTCTCTCTTAATAGGTTGTGCAAGTGGTCCTTCTTTTAAAAATGATAGCGTCCCTGCGCCTTCAAAAAAAGGTGGGGGCTATTACCTCGACGATGGTCCAGGCGATCATCCCCCTGAGAATATTGATGAGATTCCTAATGCAACCCCTAAGGTAGAGCCCTTTCATGGACGCGCGAATCAACCTTATATTGCACTCGATAACAAGTATGTCCCGATGACTTCTTTCTATCCTTATAAAGAGCGAGGTGTCGCTTCTTGGTATGGCAAGCGCTATCATGGCAAAAAAACATCGATCGGTGAAGTCTATGATATGTATAGCATGACTGGCGCTCACACGACACTTCCAATTCCATGTTATGTGCGAGTCACAAACACTGAAAATAATAAAAGCGTTATTGTCAGAATTAATGATCGCGGCCCATTTAAAAAAGACCGCGTCATCGATTTATCTTTTGCCGCAGCTTACAAATTAAGGTTATCTGACAAAGGCAGTGGCCCAGTAGAAGTCGAGCTTATTGACCCGAGACAATTTAGTGCACTCAAAAAAACACCTGATGTTCTTAACGAAAAAATACAAGAAAAGGATGTGGCAACAGCTCAAGTGAAGCTAGCTGAAGAGACAATATCAACTGAGCCTCTTTATATTCAAGCAGGGGCTTTTAAAAATGAAAAGAATGCAGATCTTTTATTAAAACAACTTTTAGACATGAAGATAGAAAACACGCCGCCATTTAAAAAACAATTTTCAGAAGATTTATTTCATGTAGTGATTGGGCCTTTTAATTCGAAAGATGAAGCAAATAACATCGCAGATCTTATTAAATCAAAAATAAAAATTAGTATTTTTGTGGTCACTAAAGAAAAGAATTAAATGTCGAATCATAATACGCCCCCAGAAACCCTGATTGAGTTTCCATGTCATTTCCCGATTAAGGTGATGGGGGAAGTCCATGATACATTTACATCAACCGTCATTGAAATCATTAAACAAAAAAACAGTAGTTTTGATCCGGGTACGATCGAAATGAAAGGAAGCAGCGAAGGTCGTTATATCAGTCTAACCTGCTTTGTTTATGTCACAAGCAAACCAGAATTAGATGACATCTACCGATCACTTTCAACGCACCCCATGATTAAAGTGGTTCTGTAGATTTATGTCGATCGATGTCAAATATCTTGGTCTCACACCTTATGAATCTACATGGAATAAAATGAAAGTTTTTACTTCCAAAAGAGTTCATTCCACACAAGATGAAATATGGATCACAGAACATGAGGCTATTTATACGCTGGGTTTAAATCGAAAAGATTTTAAAAACCCTTTAAGAACTGATATTGCAATTCTCCCTGTTGATCGCGGTGGAAAAATTACTTATCATGGCCGAGGTCAGCTCATTATCTATCCGCTCATCGATCTTGAACGCTATCACCTCACAATTAGATCTTTTGTGACTTTAATCGAAAAAAGTGTTGTGAGTTTTTTATCCCGTCGCGATATCAAAGCCAATGCTAAAATAGAAGCCCCTGGAGTCTATATTGAAAATAAAAAAATTGCTTCATTGGGATTACGTATCAAAAATCATGCCTCATATCATGGTTTGAGTATGAATATTGATATGGATTTGTCCCCTTTTGAAGCGATTGATCCTTGCGGTTTTAAAGACTTACAAATGACACAATTAAAAACATTTACAAATGATGTATCGATCGAAACTATAGGTTTCGAAATTGCGAACGATATTAAATATCAACTGCTCAATTTAAAATGATGAAGCCTCATATTTCAAAACCTATTGGTATCAAAGAAATTAATTTTGAGAAGACTTCTAGGATTCCTATCAAAATTATTGAAGCTCCTATCAAAGCCAAACCGCATTGGATCAAAATGCAGCTACCCCAAAGCCGGCGATTCAATGAAATTAAATCAATTTTAAGAAAAAATAATCTTCATAGCGTATGTGAAGAAGCGAGCTGCCCCAATATCGGTGAATGCTTTAGTCAGGGTACTGCTACATTTATGATTCTCGGCGATCTTTGCACAAGACGCTGCCCATTTTGCGATGTCGGCCATGGGAGACCCTTGCCACCTGATGTGAATGAGCCGAGAAAATTAGCCCAAACCATTCAAGAGCTCAATTTGAAATACGTAGTGATTACAAGTGTGGATCGCGATGATTTACGCGATGGCGGTGCACAACATTTTGTTGATTGCATTAAAGAGATCCGTAGCATTTCGCCCAACACTAAAATAGAAATTTTAGTACCGGATTTTAGAGGTCGTCTTGATAAAGCACTGGATATTTTAAGCTTGATGCCACCTGATGTGTTTAATCATAACCTTGAGACCATACCAAGACTTTATAAAAAAGCACGTCCAGGCTCAGACTATCAGCACTCACTTAATTTACTGTTAAATTTCAAATTAAAGTTTCCTGATGTACCGACGAAGTCAGGTCTCATGTTGGGACTTGGTGAAACGAATACTGAAATCATTGAAGTGATGAAAGATTTAAGAGCACACAAAGTTGAAATGCTGACCCTTGGGCAATATTTACAGCCAAGCGCTCATCATCTCCCTGTAGATCGTTATGTGGATCCAAAAGAATTTGATACTCTAAAAGAAGAAGCAGAACAATTGGCATTTTCATCAATAGCGAGTGCACCGATGGTTAGAAGCAGTTATCATGCAGATCTTCAAGCGCATGAGGCACAAAACTAAATGGTTCCCCATTTAAAAACTGCACTTACAGGGCCTCTTCTTTCATTAGAAAAACATCTTATTCATGAAATGGCGAACATTGAACATTGGTTTCGAATTCAATGGCTAGAACATGCAGCCCCCTTTTATGCATCTGTTGATTTAAGAAATGCAGGATTTAAATTAGCGCCTGTTGACACTAATCTTTTTCCAGGGGGATTTAATAATTTAAATCCAGATTTTTTATCACTTTCTGTGCAAGCTGCTATGGTAGCAGTTGAAAAAGTATGTCCTGAAGCTCATCGCCTTTTAATTATTCCTGAAAATCACACACGAAATATTTATTACCTAAAAAATTTATTTGAATTACAAAATATATTAAGAAAATCAGGTCTTGATGTGCGCATTGGCAGTCTGGATGAAACGATTACAGAACCCACTTCCCTTGCAGTTGAAAATAATAAGGCTTTACTTATTGAGCCACTAAAACGTATTAAAAATAGGTTAGTGCTTGAAAATAAGACGCTCGGTAATTTTGATGCATGTGCCATTTTATTAAATAATGATTTATCTGCAGGCATTCCTGACATATTAAAAAATATTGAACAAAATTTAATACCCCCTCTTCATGCAGGATGGGCAACACGCAGAAAATCTCAACACTTTCAAGCTTATGATGAGGTCGTGAATTCATTCGCTGAATTTATTAAGGTAGATCCCTGGCTCATAAATCCTTATTTTGATCATGCAGGTGATATTGATTTTCATGCAAGACAAGGCGAGGAGGAGCTTGCGGCAAAAGTAGAGAAGATCTTAAATAAGATTCAATCAAAATATAAAGAATACAAAATCGAGCATGAGCCATTTGTGATCGTCAAGGCAGATGCTGGTACGTATGGTATGGGCATCATGACAGTCAAACATGGTGAAGAATTAAGAAATTTAAATCGAAAATCGCGCAATAAAATGTCTGTCGTGAAAGAGGGCTTGGAAGTTTCAGAAGTGATTATTCAAGAAGGCGTCTATTCTGAAGAATGTATTAACGAAGCTGTTGCAGAGCCTGTCGTCTATATGATTGATCATTTTGTGATTGGTGGCTTCTATCGTGTGCATACCGCACGAGGCAAAGATGAAAATCTTAATGCACCTGGGATGCATTTCGTGCCCTTGGCATTCGAAACTTCTTGCTCAACACCAGAAATAGATGAGTCGCCACTTTCAACGCCCAATCGATTCTACGCTTATGGTGTGATCGCTAGATTAGCGCTTCTTGCAGCATCTATTGAACTCGAAACCTACGATCCCACGAATCAATAATTATGCCTATTCTCTTTATTATCGACCCACCTCAATCCTTAAATTTAAAAAAGGACTCAACCTTGGCTTTAATGAAAGAAGCCATTAAACAAAATCATGAAGTTTATTTTTGTTTACAGCATGACTTGTATATTGATGCCAACCAATTATTTTGTAGAACGCATCGCTTTGAAGTAAATATTTTCCCGAATCATGCAAATACTTATGAAACTTATCCTGTTTCATTTTTTAATGCGCTCTTTATGAGAAAAGATCCACCAGTGGACCAAGCTTATCTTCATACGACTTTCTTATTAGATATTGCCGAAAAAGCAAATGTGAAGGTATTTAATAAACCTTCTTCCATTAGAAGTTGGAATGAAAAAATATCCATACTCCAGTTTGACGAGCTCATACCAAAAACCTTAGTCACAGCCAATGCGGAGATTGTGAAACAGTTTTTTAAAGATCATGGCGATATCATTCTAAAACCGCTTGATGGCATGGGTGGCAAAAATATTTTCCGCGTCAGCGAATTTGAAAAAAATCTTAATGTAATTTTAGAAATTATGACCAACCATGGCCATCAAATGATCATGGCCCAGCAATATATTCCAGAGATTGAATTAGGTGATAAACGTATTGTCATTATTGAAGGAAAGCCCTTTCCCTATGCGTTGGCTCGCATTCCTATGGAAGGCGAAACGCGCGGCAATTTAGCATCAGGGGGACAGGGTGTCGCACAAGCTCTATCAAAAAGAGATATAGAGATTGCCATGATCGTAGGTAAAAAACTATTGAGTGAGGGTCTTCATTTTGTGGGGATTGACGTCATTGGTGATTTTTTAACAGAAATTAATGTGACAAGTCCAACTGGTATCGTTGAACTTTTTGAACAGACAAAACAAAATCCCGCAGAACTTATTATCAATGCGCTTCATTAAGTTTTTTTTTATAGTTTTAGGCTTTTCTTTTCTTCAATCTTGTTCTAATCCATCCTTATACCAATCTAAACATTATGTATTTGGAACCATTGTAGACATTTCTATTTATGGTGAAGACGAAAAAAAAGCAGAAGATGCTACCAAAGCTGTTCTTCAAGAATTTACAAGGCTTCATAACTCTCTTCATGCTTGGGAAAAAAGTGATCTTACCAATCTCAATGAGTCTATCTCAAAGAATAAGTCTTATAAAAACGCCTCTTTAGAACTTATTGAAATCATTAAAAATGCGAGAGAACTAGAAATTGCTTCAAATCATCTCTTTAACCCAGCGATAGGCGAGCTCATAGATTATTGGGGATTTCATCAAGAGGAATTTAATCCAATGCATCCGAATCAATCAAAAATAAAAAACCTCGTTGAAAGAGGCCCCTCTTTAGACCAACTTCATATTACAGGCACAACTATTAAGAGCTCAAATCCGCACGTAAAAATTGATCTCGGTGGATATGCGAAAGGGTATGCTCTCGATCGAGCAAGCAAAATTTTGCATAAGCACCATATTAAAAGTGCGCTCATAAATATTGGTGGAAATATTATTGCAATTGGCCAACATGGCAATAAACCTTGGCGTGTTGGTATACAAGATCCTAGGGGGGCTCAAGCGATTGCAAAAGTTGACTTACTTGACGGATGGGCTATCGGGACATCAGGTGACTATCAAAGGTATTTTATGAATGATGGCAAGCGCTATTGCCATCTTATTAATCCACTTACGGGATATCCAGTCCAAGGTGTTTATTCTGCGACAGTTCTAATCGAGCCATCTCAAAATGCTGGTACTTTGTCCGACGTTTTATCTAAACCACTTTTTATTAGCAAAAAAGAAGATAGAAAGGATATGGCAAAAAAACTTCAGATCTATCACTACTTAATTATTGAAGATAAACACATATCGATGACTAAAACGATGGCAGATAAAATTCAATTCTTAAACCCTCATACAAAAAAAAATAATCAAATTGAAATTACGCTCTAATTTTTTTCTTGGTGATAGCCTTATTATTTTAGTAAGTCTTATCTTTATTATTTTTGCATTTAAAACTTTCTGGCATTTTGAAACAGGTAGTGTAGTACAAGTCAATTTTCAAGGAAAAATATATGGAAACTTCAGCCTATTTCAGGACAAAAAAATTAGCCTGGTAGGCAAAGAAGGTTCAAGTATGATTGAGATTAAAGATGGGCGGGCTCGCATTAAGACCGCCCCATGTAAAAATCAATATTGCGTTCAGCAAGGCTGGATTAATTTCACAGGACAAATACTAATTTGTATTCCCAATGAAGTAAGCATTGAAATTTTGGGTAAAACGAAAGCTTATGACTCGCTCAATTATTAAAATTAAAACAACTTTGCTTGATCATCAAATCGCCCAATTAAGTGCGATTGCAATAGGTCTTAGCCTTATCGAATCAGTATTGCCATCTCCTATGCCAGGTGTAAAACCTGGTATAGCGAATATCATCACCCTTTATGCCATCTATCGCTTTAATTTTAAAACAGCGATCTGGGTCAGTATCTTAAGGGTCTTTGCAACAAGCCTCATATTAGGACAATTTTTAAGCCCTACCTTTATGTTAAGTCTGACCGGATCAATGCTGAGTCTTTTGACTTTATATTTTGTAATTAAATTACCATCTAAATTTTTTAGTCCCATAGGTTTTTCCATACTCTCTTCTTTTGCGCACATTGCAGGCCAGCTTATGCTTGTTCGTTTATGGCTTATCCCTCATGCAAGCATCTATTATTTGATTCCTATCTATAGTGCTGCTGCACTTTTATTTGGATTCATCAACGGATGGATTACATACCGCTTACTTAAACAGCACAATTCCATATAACACATCCAGATAATGCTAAAATAAACAAAGTTAAATAAGGTATAGACATCATGAAAAAATATCTATGTATTTATATAAGCGCTTTCTTCCTCCTTAACTTAATAGGATGCGGTACTAAAGGCCCCTTATATATTCCCGAAAAAAAATATCCGCAAGATACAGCACCTGAGAAAAAATAAATAATGGGCCAAACGTCATTCATTCATACTGGCCAAGGCGTCCTTTTTGCAGAAGGCGTTTCACTTGAAGCCATTGCGAACCAATTTGGTACACCCACTTATATTTATTCGAAAAATACGCTGATTCAAACTTTTGAGTCTTTTAAAAAAGGACTTATCAAAACGGATCACCTTATATGTTTTGCTGTGAAAGCGAATTCTAATATTGCAATTCTTAATCTCTTTGCAGGCTTAGGTGCCGGTTTTGATATTGTTTCAGGTGGCGAACTTGAGCGTGTCATATATGCCGGTGGCAATCCACAAAAAATTGTATTTTCAGGTGTAGGCAAAACTGAGTCTGAAATTGAAGCTGCTTTAAAGGCAAATATATTATGTTTCAATGTAGAGTCTAGAAGTGAACTGCTTCGCATTCAAGAAGTTGCAGAGAAAATGAACATAAAAGCGCCTATCTCAATCCGTGTAAATCCTGATGTCGATGCCAAAACTCACCCGTATATTTCAACTGGACTAAAAGACAACAAATTTGGTGTTGATTTTAATCAAGCGCTTTCAATTTATCTTGCTGCAAAAGGTATGAGTCATATTGATATCAAAGGTATTGATTGTCATATTGGCTCACAGATTACAGAACTAAAACCTTTTGTGGATGCGCTCGATCGCGTACTTTCTCTTGTAGATCAACTCAAGAAAAATAATATTCAATTAAGTCATATCGATATCGGCGGCGGTATTGGTATTTGTTACCAAGATGAATCGCCACCTGACTTTGAAATCTATATAAAAGAAATCTTAAATAAGATTAAAGGCCTTAATGTCAAAATTATTTTCGAACCTGGTCGAGCGCTTGTAGGTAATGCAGGTGTACTTTTATCTAAAGTAGAATATTTAAAACAAAATGATATCAAACACTTTGCCATCATTGACGCTGCTATGAATGATCTCATGCGACCTACTTTATATGATGCTTATCATGAGATTAAAGTGGTTCGCGAACATGATACGAAGTCTCAATCCTTTGATGTCGTGGGTCCTGTATGTGAAAGTGGTGACTTTATTGCAAAAAATCGATCATTAAAATTAAAAGAAAATGATCTTATTTGTATTATGTCAGCCGGCGCTTATGGCATGAGCATGAGCTCAAATTATAATTCACGTGGACGCGCTGCTGAAGTCATGGTGGATCAAGATCAGCTTTATGAAATTAGAACAAGAGAAAAATCGAGCGACTTATTTAAGCTCGAAAAGAAACTGCCGCTTTAATCAAAAATTACGGTTTTATTCGCATAAAGAAGAATTCGGCTCTCTATATGCCAACGCACTGCTTTAGATAAAACGATACGCTCTAAATCTCTACCTTTTTGAATAAGATCTTCGACTTGGTCGCGATGGGAGATGCGATCGATATCTTGCTCAATGATTGGACCTTCATCTAAAACTTCGGTCACATAATGACTCGTGGCCCCAATCAATTTAACACCTCTCTCAAAAGCTCGATGATAAGGTCTTGCACCAATAAAAGCAGGCAAGAAAGAATGGTGAATGTTAATCACGCACTGTGGGTAACGTCTTACAAAGTCTTCACTTAAGATTTGCATATAACGAGCAAGTACTATGAAGTCGACTTGATATTTATCAAATAATGCAAATTGCTCTGCTTCAGCTTCCTTCTTTTTATCTTTTTCAACAGGAATATGAAAAAAGGGAATGCCATAAAATTCAGCAAGTTTTTGTGTATCTAAATGATTACTAATAATGAGGGGAATGTCACATTGAAGCTCATTATTTTTATAGCGATGAAGTAAATCTGCCAAACAATGATCATATTGCGATACCATAATCGCCATTCGAGGTTTGTCTTTCGAGAGCTTCAATTCCCATGTCATCTTATAAGATTTAGCGATACCCTCAAAAGCTTTTGCAAAAGAAGCTTCATCTAAAGAGAAATCTTTTAAATCCCATTCAACGCGCATAAGGAAAAGACTATTTTCCGCATCTTGATGTTGGTCGGCATGTAAAATATTTGCATTATGTTGATATAAAAAATCTGCGATAGCTGCCACAATACCTTTAGTATCTGGGCAAGTAATTAATAAAGTCGCTGAATTTTTCATAAGATTAGCTGTCCATCTTGAATAAAACGAATTATACATGGACAATCAGGAATAAAATAACAAGTCGTCAATAGTAAAAATCTTAAAATATTAACCTATGGCAGATAAAATCAATATTCTTTTAGCTAACCCCCGTGGCTTTTGTGCGGGTGTTGATCGAGCCATTCAAATCGTAGAAGAAGCTCTTATGCAATATGGAAAGCCTATCTATGTGAGGCACGAGGTCGTGCATAACCAACATGTCATCAATGATTTAAAAACAAAGGGTGCTGTTTTTATTGAAGATCTTAATGATGTGCCGAAAGGTGCACATGTGATTTTTAGTGCGCATGGTATTTCAAAAGCCATTCGCGAAGAAGCTAAGTTACGCGAACTTATCTCTATCGATGCAACCTGCCCGTTAGTCAGTAAAGTCCATGTCGAAGTTAATAAAATGCTTAATCAAAATATGGATATTATTATGATAGGACACCAAGATCATCCTGAAGTGGAAGGTACGATGGGTCAAATCGAAGAACATCACACAAACCGAAAAATGTATCTAATCGAAACCATTGAAGATGTATCAAGCCTAGTTGCTGATCACCCAGATAAACTTGCCTATGTCACTCAAACCACACTTTCAATGGACGATACAAGGGCTATGATCGATGCATTAAAAATAAAATATCCAAATATTCAAGGGCCTAAAAGTGATGACATTTGTTATGCCACACAAAATAGACAAGACGCAGTCAAAGAAATAACTGGCCTTTGCGATCTCATTATTATTGTAGGCTCTCATAATAGTTCCAATTCAAACCGCCTCAAAGAGCTGGCTTTAAGAGAAGGGGTTGAATCTTATATGATTGACCATGAAGATTCACTGCAACCATCTTGGCTACTAAATAAAAAAAATATTGGTATTTCTGCAGGGGCTTCCGCACCTGAAATAAGCGTTAAAAATATTTTAAATAAAATTGAAGCACTTACAAAAGCTACCATTACTGAACTTCCGGGTATTAAAGAAAGTATTATTTTTAAATTACCTAAGATTTGAATATGCCCTTCAAAAAACCTATTTCATCTCTTGTATTAATTTACACAGAAGATTTTAAAGTCCTTCTTATGGAGCGCGCTGACAAGAAAGCCTTCTGGCAATCTGTGACAGGGAGCTTAGAAGAAAATGAAACGCCAAGAGAGACTGCAGCAAGAGAGGTATTTGAAGAAACAGGAATCAACACAAATCAATATACACTCGAAGACTGGCATCTATC
>CANMPB010000014.1 GCA_947499625.1 Methylophilaceae bacterium | reverse complement strand
CTAAACCGGTGACTACAACTCTTCTCTTCGACATGGATTTAATCCAACCCTTTCAATATTAGGAAAAGGTTAGATCACATATGAATTATTTTAGATTTTTGTTGATGTAATCAACAGCTTGCTGAACTGTAGTAATCTTTTCAGCTTCTTCGTCAGGAATTTCACAATCGAACTCTTCTTCTAAAGCCATTACGAGTTCAACTGTATCAAGTGAATCAGCACCTAAATCATCTACGAATGATGATGTATTTTTTACATCAGCTTCTTTAGTGCCAAGTTGTTCTGCAACAATTTTTTTTACACGTTGTTCGATGTCAGACATCTAAAATACCCCTTTTATTTAAGAAATGACCCTAAAGCCATGCGTTATTTTAACAAATCTTGTTAAGAATTTTGTAATAAAGTTAAAAAAATAACTTAAATCATTAGCATTCCACCATTGACATGAAGAGTCTCGCCTGTAATATAAGACGCTTCTTTTGAGGCTAAAAAGCATACTGCAGCGCCAATATCCTCAGGACTTCCTAATCGTCCCAATGGCACATGATCTAGAAGCTGCTTTTTATGTTCTTCTGACAATCCTTTGGTCATATCTGTATCAATAAATCCAGGTGCAACACAATTGACAGTAATACCTCGACTCCCAATTTCTTTGGCTAAAGATTTTGTGAATCCAGTCACACCGGCTTTTGCTGCAGCATAGTTTGTTTGTCCTGCATTACCCATATGACCTACTACAGACGTAATATTAATAATTCTACCGTAGCGACTTTTCATCATGCTTCGAATGAGGGCCTGACTCATGCGAAAAATAGATTTTAAATTGGTCGACATGACATCATCCCACTCTTCTTCCTTCATACGCATGAGTAACATGTCTTTAGTAATGCCGGCGTTATTTACAAGTATTGAAATATCTCCATGCTCTTTGATAATGGCATCTAAAGTTTGTAAAATAGCTTCATTATCATTGACATCTAATTTAATCCCTTTGCCTAAAACATTTTGCTCTTTTAAAAATGTTGAAATTTTTTGAGCGCCATCTTCTGTTGTTGCGGTGCCAATCACAAAAGCTTTTTGTTTGCCCAAACTTAAGGCGATCGATTGTCCAATGCCTCGGCTAGCACCTGTGACAAGCGCAACTTGATTTTCAAGATTCATAAACATAATTTTCCCTAGATAATTTTACTGTATGAGTACTTTAAATTCATCCATAGCACCTTCATTAATAAGAGCGGTGCCTCTTAATTCAGCAGAGATACGCTTAGTGAGACCTGTAAGTACCTTGCCTGGACCACATTCTGCAATACTACTAATTTTATGTAATGCCATCTTTTCAATAGTTTCAACCCATCTTACTGGATAACAAAGTTGTTTTGAAAGCGCATCTTTAATTTGATTTGCATCATGATGCTCCTTCACATCCACATTGTGAATAACCGGAATATTTGGCTTTTTAATTGTAATATAGGTCAAATATTCTTTTAACTCTTCAGATGCTTTCTGCATAAGAGAGCAATGCGAAGGAACACTCACGGGAAGAAGAATAGCTCGTTTAGCGCCTTTTGATTTTGCTATTTCAATTGCTCGCTCTACTGCTAGCATGTTGCCTGCAATCACAACCTGCCCTGGCGAGTTAAAATTAACCGCTTCGACCACTTCATTTTCTTGAGCTTCCTTGCATGCATCTATGACATCTGAGTCAGACATACCAAGAATAGCAGCCATCGCACCCACACCTTCAGGAACAGCTTTTTGCATGACTTCTGCTCTAAACTTAACAAGCTTCAAAGCATCATTAAACTCCATCGCGTTTGAGGCAACAAGCGCTGTATATTCGCCCAGGCTATGTCCTGCTAAATAACTGGGAAGCTGATCTGATTTAGATTGCCAGAGACGCCAGGTCGCTATGCCTGCTGTAAGAAGTATTGGCTGTGTATGAATGGTTTGATGTATGTTTTCATTAGGATTGGTCGCCATTTTCCAAAAATCAACATTAAGAATTTGAGACGCTTCATTAAAAGTTGATTGAATCAAGGGATGATCATTAAAATCTGCCATCATGCCCACAGATTGCGAGCCTTGACCTGGAAAAATAAAAGAAAAATTATTCATAATTCACTTGATATATCATTCTTAAGTATATGATTTTAATACTTTATTAAAGCAGATCCCCAGGTAAATCCACCACCAAAGGCTTCCATCAAAAGTGTTTCACCCCTTTTGATTTTATGCTCACGAATAGCGGTATCAAGCGCCAAAGGAATCGACGCTGCTGAGGTATTACCATGCCTGTCGATAGTAACGATGACACGATCCATACTCATATTTAATTTTTTTGCGGTTGCTTCTAAAATTCTAATATTAGCTTGATGGGGAACAAGCCAATCAATATCTGACTTATCTAATTGATTCATTTCAAGCGTTTCATCCACAATAGAATCTAGTGTATTCACAGCCATTTTAAAGACTTGATTACCTTGCATCTCTATCGTGGTTTTTCCTTTTTGATGAGATACACCACTGGGAACATGAAGTAATTTTTCATAGGCACCGTCTGCATGGATGTGGGTAGATAAGATACCCGGCTGATCTGATGCTTCAAGAATAACAGCACCTCCACCATCACCCCAAAGAATAGCGTTGCTTCGATCTGAATAGTCTGTAATGCGAGACATGGAATCAGCACCAATCACTAGTACACATTTCGCGGCACCTGTTTTAATAAAATTATCTGCCACAGAAAGTGCATATATAAAACCGCTGCATACCGCTTGAAGATCGAATGCTGGGCATAGGGACAAGCCAAGTTTGGTTTGAACGATACAAGCTGTGCTTGGAAATATTTTATCAGGCGTAGTTGTCGCTACAATAATGAGGTCAATTTTATTTGCATCAATACCAGAAGCGTCAATTGCTTGCTTAGAAGCCTCTACCGCCAAATCGCTCGTGTATTGATGTGCTGATACAATATGCCTTTCTTTAATGCCCGTTCTTGTCGTAATCCATTCGTCTGTGGTCTCAAACATTTTTTCAAGATCAAGATTGCTTAGTATTTTTTCGGGGAGGTAACTTCCTGTCCCTGTAATTTTTGAAAAAATCATATATTTTCTGAAGATGAAATATCTAAGGGCATTTCTAATTCAAGTTGTTTTTGAATATTCTCTAGCACATTATTTTTTGACTCTTCAATGGCCGTTCGAATGGCGTAAAAGAAAGAGTAGCTATCAGCCCCACCATGACTCTTAACTACAATACCCTTAAGACCTAAAAAGCTAGCGCCATTGTATCTTCTAGGGTCAAGTCTTTTTTTAAATCGATTAAGTACGAGCAAAGAAACAAATGCCATAAGTTTTGTAACCCAATTACGTTTAAATTCTTGCGTTAAAAATCGGCCCATAAGCTGAGCAATGCCTTCAGCAGTTTTTAATGCGACATTACCCACGAATCCATCACATACAACCACGTCAGTTGTACCTTTAAAGATGTCATTTCCTTCAACGTTACCATAAAAATTAAGGTGGCTTCGACGCAAAAGCTCCCCTGCTTCTTTCACTACTTCGTTACCTTTCATCTCTTCTGATCCGATATTAAGAAGACCTACGGAAGGCTTTGGATTGCCTGTCACAGAACTTACAAGCATAGCGCCCATCACTGCAAATTGTAATAAATGCTCTGCTGTGCAGTCTGTATTTGCGCCCAGGTCCAGCATGTAAGTCGTTCCTTTTTGACTAGGCAAGCTTGATGCAATGGCAGGCCTATCAATACCTGGCAGCATTTTTAATACATAACGCGCGGTCGCCATAAGCGCTCCTGTATTGCCTGCACTCACGCAAGCCTGAGCCTTTTCTTCCTTAATTAAATTAATAGCCACTCGCATGGAAGAGTCTTTTTTATTTTTTAAAGCACTTTGAGGGGATTCATCCATTTCAACTACTTCACTTGTATGTTGAATAGATAAACGCGTATTGGTGTAATTATTTTTTTGAAGCTCTATTTGAATAAGCTCTTTATCGCCAACCAAAATAATATGAAGATCATCATATCTTGATAACGCATTAATGGAGGATGGGATGGTGACTGAGGGGCCATGATCCCCGCTCATCGCGTCAACTGCTATAGTAATTGTCATTTGTTCTCTTAACGTTTAAGAGCAATGAAAGAAATAAATCAGAATAATTTAGAAGAATTATTCTGATTTATTCTGAATAACTTTTTTGCCTCTATAGTAGCCTGTTGGGCTTACGTGGTGACGTAAATGAACTTCGCCAGTAGTTGGTTCTACAGCAAGTGGTGGGTTAGATAAAAAATCGTGAGAACGATGCATTCCACGTTTTGATGGTGATTTTTTATTTTGCTGAACAGCCATAGCAACTCCTAAATTTAATTTTTATATATTTTTTGTTTTAAATCAGCAAACGGATGGATGCGATCTAATACGCCATCAGTTTTTTTATAGTGGCACTTATCATTTTCATGTTTTGGTGCACCAGGCAGAGAGAGTATGATTTCGTCTTCAATAAGACTTAAAACATCCATCTTTGCACTACCCTCAATTAAGTCGTAATCCGCATGATCGTCAACTTGAAAATCAGTCAACTGCGTCTCTTCTTTAATCAAGTATCCTGATTTTAAAAAAATCGTATGCTCTAATTTTTCTGAACATCTTTGACAAATTAAGTCTAATTTACCTTCGATGAATAGCTCTAAACAAGCTTCTCTATGTTTATTTTCGAAGCCTCTTAAAACAAAAGCAATTGAATCTTCGAGATTTAAGCATAAATCTTGTAATCGCTTAAAATCAGAGAGGCGAATTATATCACGAATTTCTCTCGATTTTCTTGAAAAATCAATATTGTCTATATGCTGTTCCATCAATAGATTTCGGGTTAAAAGACACCATTATTATATAAGAAATGACATGCTATAATTTTCTTAAATTAACCCTAATTTAGTGATTTTTTGCTAAAAACTTAAGGCTTTTCATTGTTCAAAAAAATACTTATAGCGAACCGTGGTGAAATAGCGGTAAGGCTCATCCGCGCCTGTTCCGAGCTTGATATTACCTCGGTAGCGATTTATTCAGACGCAGACCGCCATGCGCTTCATGTCAAAAAAGCCGATGAATCTTATAATATTGGTGCTGACCCACTTGCTGGCTATTTAAACGCACATAATATTGTGAATATTGCCGTAACTTCTGGATGTGATGCTATTCATCCAGGATATGGTTTTTTGTCTGAAAATCCTGAATTAGCCGAGATATGTGCCAGGCGAGATATTAAATTCATTGGTCCCGATGCGGACATCATTCGTCAAATGGGGGATAAGATCCAAGCCAGAACAGCGATGATCGCAGCTTCAATCCCTGTTATTCCAGGGAGTGAAGGTAATATTAAGAGTCTTGATGAAGCTAAAAGACTTGCCGTCTCTATTGGCTTCCCTATCATGCTTAAAGCCACTAATGGTGGCGGTGGACGAGGTATTAGACGCTGTAATAACGAAAAAGAACTCATTGCTAATTATGATCGAGTGATTTCTGAAGCTACAAAAGCCTTTGGTAAGCCTGAGGTTTTTATTGAAAAATGTATCGTATCGCCCAAGCATATCGAGGTTCAAATTTTGGCTGACAGCTTCGGTAATGTGGTTCATCTTTTCGAAAGGGACTGTTCTATTCAAAGGCGTAATCAGAAACTCATTGAGATCGCACCCTCCCCTCAACTAACGAATGCTCAAAGAAATTATGTGGGTGAGCTCGCAGTGAAAGCTGCCAAAGCAGTTAATTATGAGAACGCGGGTACCGTGGAATTTCTTTTAGACGCTGAAAATAATTTTTACTTTATGGAGATGAATACGCGTCTTCAAGTAGAACATACAATTACAGAATCAATTACCGGCATCGATATTGTTCAAGAGCAAATCAGAATTGCTTATGGATTATCATTACAATACAAACAAGAAGAGATTCAGTTTCGAGGCTTTGCGATTGAATATCGCATTAATGCGGAAGATCCCAAGTGTGACTTTATGCCCTCCTTTGGAAAAATTACGCGTTATTATGCACCCGGCGGACCCGGCGTTAGAATTGATGCTTCGATTTACACAGGCTATGTCATCCCACCTTATTACGACTCTATGTGTGCAAAGCTCACTGTATGGGCATTGAACTGGGAAAGTGTGATCCAAAGAGGTAAGAGAGCCCTCAATGATATTGTAGTATTTGGAGTTAAAACAACAATCCCTTATTATTTAGAAATTATGAATAATAAACAGTTCAAAGAAGCGAACTTCAATACGAGTTTTGTGGACGACCATCCAGAGCTTATTAATTACCAAAGTGAATTTCCACCTGAATTAATGGCCGCAGCTATATCAGCAGCAATCGCTGCCCACGAAGGCATTTAAAGTGTTATGAAAAAAATACATATTACCGAATTGGTTTTAAGAGATGGGCATCAATGTCAAATTGCGACTAGACTTCGCACTGAAGACATGCTTCCTATATGCCCACAATTAGACGCACTTGGCTTTTGGTCGATTGAGGCATGGGGTGGAGCTACCTTTGATGCTTGTGTCAGATTTTTAAAAGAAGACCCATGGGAGCGCTTAAAGCTTTTAAGAAAGGCTTTACCAAACTCTCGAATACAAATGTTACTTCGAGGACAAAACTTATTAGGCTATCGTCACTATTCAGATGATGTTGTAGATGCATTTGTCAAACAATCAGCCAATAATGGTGTCGACGTATTTAGAATTTTTGATGCCATGAATGATGTCAGAAATCTTACAGCGTCTATTAAAGCAGTTAAAAAATATAAAAAACATGCGGAAGGTACTTTAAGCTATACCACAAGCCCTGTGCATGACATTCCTTATTTCGTGAATCTTGCAAAAGAAATGGAAAGTTACGGATGTGACACGATAGCCATTAAAGATATGGCTGGCCTCTTAACGCCTTCGGTCACTAAAGAACTTGTGATGTCCTTAAAGAAATCAATCTCATTACCTATTCATGTCCATTCACATGCAACTTCAGGATTAGCAAGTATTAATCTTATAACTGCCGTGCAAAATGGTGCAGACATTATTGACACATGTAATTCAAGCTTTGCTGAAGGTGCTAGTCATCCGTCCACTGAGTCTATGATTGCTGCCTTAGAAGACTTAGGTTACAAAACAGATATTGATATTAAAAAAGTTGAAGAAATTAGTGAGCAGTTAAAGGTTGTCAGAAAAAAATATTGGCAATTTGAATCCGATTACACGGGAGTAGATACACGTGTCCTAAGCAATCAAGTCCCTGGCGGTATGATTTCTAATTTATCTAATCAGCTTAAAGAACAAGGTGCGCTTGATCGCATGAATGAAGTGCTTCTTGAAATTCCTAAAGTACGAGAAGACTTAGGCTATCCGCCACTTGTAACGCCCACTTCTCAGATTGTGGGTACCCAAGCAGTCTTAAATGTTTTAACAGGCGCCCGATATAAATCGATTACCAATGAAGTTAAAAGTTATTTTATGGGTGAATATGGAAAAGCACCTGGCAAAGTGAATCAAAAAATTCAAACGATGGCTATCGGTGAAAAAAAACCACTGACATCGAGACCTGCCGATTCTTTGGAGCCTGAACTTGCAAAGCTAAAAATTGAAGCAGAGCAGATAACAAAATCGGATGAAGATATTTTAACGTATGCCATGTTTCCAGATGTTGCAAAGATATTTTTGCAGGAAAGAAATGCAGGCAGCATTAAACCAGAACCCTTACTCCCTAAAGACAATGTATTTTCGTCTGCTGAAAAGTTTGCACCTAGCGAATTCAATGTCACACTTCACGGGGAAACATTTAATATTAAATTAACCGGATCAGGCTATACCGGTGAGGCAAGACGACCCTTCTATGTATCTGTGGATGGTATTTCTGAAGAAGTACTAGTTGAAACCTTACATGAAGTTGAAGTTACACATGGAAAAAAATCTTCAAAAAAACAAGCTCAAGACACTTCTAAGATAGTAAAGCCTCGACCTAATCACGAGGGCTGTATTACCACGGCTATGCCAGGCACAATTATTGATGTTAAGGTTAAAATTGGTGACAGAGTTGAAGCTGGAGACAGTGTGATTGTGATTGAAGCCATGAAAATGGAGAATGAAATTCAATCCCCTACTTCAGGTATTGTAGTTGCAATCCATGTGGTAAAAGGTGAAACTGTGTCCCCAGATGAAACGCTTCTCGAAATTCAACCTGAATCATAAAGAAAACGATGCATGTTAACGATTGTTTTGGCTTCAGCATCACCTTATCGCAGAGAATTATTATCACGGTTTAAGTTACCCTTTGATGTCTTTAGTCCTGATATTGATGAAACGCCCCGCATAGATGAAAAAGCAAAAGAGATCTCTTTTAGGCTTGCGCGGGAAAAAGCCTTTAAAGTTGCACCTCACTATGCAAATTCATTGATTATCGGCTCTGATCAAACAGCAGAATGTCAAAATCAAATTATTGAAAAACCAAACACGCATGAAAATGCTACAAAACAACTCCAGTTTTTAAGTGGGAAAATTGTAACTTTCTATACCTCGCTTTGTTTATTAAATTCAAAGACAGAACAAGTACAAGAATGTGTCATTGAATTTGAAGTGAAATACAAAGAGTTAAATCAGAAATTAATTGAATCTTATTTATTAAAAGAACAGCCATATAACTGTGTAGGTAGTGTTAAATCTGAAGGTCTTGGTATTGCCCTTCTTGAATATATTAGAGGTGAAGATCCCACAGCGCTCATAGGGCTTCCTCTCATTAAGTTATCAGACATGCTTCAAAATGAAGGTGTAGTATTTTAATGACAACTAAAACACATGGACATTTATATCTCATTCCTGTACCGATCGACCAAAATGATAGGAAATCTGTTCTCCTAGAAAAGCACCGAAACATTGTTGAGCATTTAGATTATTTTGTTGTAGAAAATGAAAAAACAGCGCGATTTCATTTAGGCGCTCTTAACCTTCACAAACCTATCAATCAATTACATTTTGAAGTCTTAGATCAAACCACAAGCCCAGAAGATATCATGCATTATTTAACGCCACTTTTGGCAGGTTTTGATATCGGACTGCTCTCAGAATCAGGCTGTCCAGCAGTAGCCGATCCTGGCTCAAAAATGGTTGCCTTAGCGCATCAAAAGAATATTAAGGTCATACCCATGACAGGTCCCTCTTCAATTATTTTAGCGCTCATGGCGTCCGGCCTTAATGGACAACAATTTAAATTCTATGGCTACCTTCCGTCTGAAAAAGAAGACAGAATAAAAAAAATCATTTCACTTGAAAATGAGTCGAGTAAATATCATGAAACTCAAATCTTTATTGAAACGCCCTACAGGAATCAACATATTTTTAATGATTTGATAGATAAACTTCAAGACAAAACAAAGCTTTGTATTGCTCTAGACATGACATCAGAAAATGAATTTATTGCGACAAAAAGCATAAGCGATTGGAAAAAAGAAACAGCGCCCGACCTAAAAAATAAGCCCTGTGTATTTTTACTGCAAAGCTAGCATTTCTTTTATAGGTGAGAAGCTTTTGCGATGATATTCACAAAGACCTTCACATTTAATCATTTCTATATGTAATTTTGTTGGGTAGCCTTTATGTTTTTTAAATTGGTAGGCAGGGTAAATCTTATCAATTTCGATCATCTTAAGATCGCGTTCTGTCTTTGCAATAATTGAAGCAGCTGAAATCTCGGCAACTTTATCGTCACCTTTGACAATTGCTTCGCTCGGATAGTCCATCTTAGGACAAAATAATCCGTCCACCATAATCTTCATTGAATCATAGCTGCCGAGCCCTTCAATGGCTCTTTTCATAGCAAGCAATGTCGCCTGATGTATATTTAACTCATCAATTTCTGAAGCACTGCATACGCCCAAAGACCAAGCTATAGCGTTTTTCTTAATATGTGCAGCAAGAGAATATCGCTTCGATTCGGATAGTTTTTTAGAATCGCGCAAACCCTCTATATCGAAATTAGGTCCCAAAATAACTGCAGCTGCATAAACTGGACCTGCTAAAGGCCCTCTTCCCGCCTCATCTACGCCACAAATTAAATTTGCCAACATCTATTTTATAAGTTTTAAAATAATTTTATTAAGGCGATAGGATGTATTTTGCTTGAGCTGATGATGTATTTTCGTAAATTGGATTAAAAGATTTTTTCTGTAAGATGCATCTTTTAAAATTTCGATAGTTTTAGAAGTAATATTTTCTGGTGTAGCGTCATTTTGCAAAAGTTCTGGCACAAAAAATTTATTTAGAAGAATGTTTGGAAGGCTTACATAAGGCAAATATTGCATACGTTTGAGAATTTGCCAGCTGATCGTTGACATCTTGTAAATCACTATCATAGGCTTTTTATAAAGTGCAGTTTCAAGGGTTGCAGTTCCGGATGCCACAATCACTAAATCAGCTGCATTAATTGCATCTGATGCGTGGCCAATAAGAAGCGTAATATCTAATTCCGCATGTGTATTTTTAAATAAAGCCCTCGAAAATAGTTCGTATGTTTCTCTTGTTGGGAGAGGCACTAAAAATTTCACATCTCGGATTTTTTTTGATAGCTCGATCGCTGAATCAATAAGCAGTTGTGCATGCCATTTGACTTCCCCTTGCCTACTTCCTGGCAAAAGGGCTATGACTTTAGTAGCTTTAATAATTTTAAGTTTGTTTTGTGCTTTCTTTTTATTCGGATGAAGTGGAATCATCTCAGCAAGCGGATGTCCTACGAATGTGGCTTCAATATTTACCTTTGAATAAATTTTCTTTTCAAAGGGAAATATAGTGAGCATATGATCTATTGATTTTTTAATCTTTCTAAGCCTACCCCCTCTCCATGCCCATATGGATGGACTGACGTAATGAATCACTGGAATACCTTTTTTCTTTAACTGTCTTTCAAGCCAAAAATTAAAGTCAGGTGCATCAACACCAATAAACAAATCTGGTTTTGCATTGAGAATTTTTTTTAAAAGATTCTTTCTTAATTTTAAAAGGTGAAACAACTTTTTGATGGCTTCAAAATAACCTCTGACTGAAAGCTCTTCCATCGGAAAAAATGAGAACGCCCCCTCTTTAATCATTTTTGGCCCAGCCACACCTATAAACTTAAGGTCAAAACGTGTTGACTTTAACGACTTGATTAAGTGACTTCCTAGTAAGTCTCCGGAGGACTCTCCGGCAACGATGGCAATCGTTTTCATAATTAACGGATAATACCGCGGGTAGATTTTGCAATAAAATCGATATATAGATTGAGAGCTTCGGCATCTTTACTTAGTAATTTAATTTTTTCTTGGGCTTCATTAAGAGAAAGCCCTTGTCGATATAAAATCTTATAAGCTTCTTTAATTTTTGCGATAATCTTTGGATCAAAACCTCTCCTTTTTAAGCCTTCTGTATTAATACCATTAGGCTTTGCATCATAGCCAGCTGCTATAACATAAGGTGGAATATCCTTAAAGACTACTGTGTTGACTGCTGTAATAATATGGCTGCCAATCTTACAAAACTGATGCACAAGAGTAAATCCACCTAAAATTGCATAGTCATCAATCGACACATGGCCAGCAAGGGATGTATTATTTGCAAGTATGATGTGATTTTTAATTTCGCAATCATGGGCAATGTGCACATACGCCATAATCCAATTATCATTACCGATTTTTGTTAGGCCTTGATCTTGAGCCGTGCCTCGGTTAAAAGTACAGAATTCTCTGATCGTATTATTATCACCAATCTCTAAGAATGTTTTTTCTTGATTGTATTTTTTATCTTGAGGTGATTCGCCGATTGAGCTGTAGTGATAGATATGATTATTTTTTCCAATGGTAGTATTGCCAGTAATGGTCACATGATTACCAATGACTGAGCCTGCTCCAATTTTCACATCTGCATCAATAATGGAATAAGGCCCAACATCCACGCTGGAATCTAAACTGGCTTTGGGGCTAATAATTGCGGTAGGATGAATCAAAATAGTATTACAACTCTATAAATTTATTTTTTTTCGATAGGCTTTAAAATACACATCATGCTAGCTTCAGCCACGATTTCATCGTTGACCTTAGCGACTGCAATATATTTCCATATGCCTTTTAAAACACGATCAATTTTTACATGGAGAATAAGTTGATCGCCAGGAGAAACTGGTTTTTTAAAACGTGCGCTATCTATTCCAGCAAAATAATAGACTGAATCATCCGATGGTTTTATATCCATAGTTTTAAAAGATAAAATAGCTGCAGCTTGCGCCATCGCCTCTACAATTAAAACGCCTGGCATCACTGGGTAGTAAGGGAAATGTCCTGGAAAAAATGGTTCATTAATTGAAACATTTTTTATAGCAAAAATTTCTTTCCCGAGCTCCATTGAAATCACTCTATCAATAAGCACAAAAGGATACCTGTGAGGTAAGTGATTTAAAATTTCATGTATGTCCATTGCTGTATTTTCAGCCATCTTTACTATTCCTATTATTTTAATCTTCTAATTTTTGCTGCAGTTTTAAGCCATGCTTCATGATCCTGGAAAGGCATAAGCGCAGTGTAAGTTCCGGGGGTTTTGATTGATCTAGTAATCATAGAGCCAGGTGAAATAGTCACATTATCTGTAATTGATAAATGCCCTAAGATCATAGCAGCTCCTCCGATAGCACAATTTTTCCCGACTTTAGCACTGCCTGCAATGCCAACACACCCTGCAATAATCGTATTTTCACCAATCATACAGTTGTGCCCAATCTGCACTAAATTATCAATTTTAACGCCACTAGAGATAATAGTATCATCTAAAGCGCCGCGATCTATGGTTGAATTTGAGCCAATATCAACGTTATCGCCTAAAATCACTCTTCCTATTTGAGGAATAGCTAACCACTTGCCATCGTCTTTTGCGTACCCAAAACCGTCCGAGCCAATCACGCAGCCAGCATAAAGAGTGCAATTTTTACCGATAATTGTATTTGCCTTTATGACAACACGGGAATGAATAACTGAAGCATTGCCAATTACGCTATCAGCCTCAATCATTGAGCCTGCATGAATAATGACGCCATCATCAAGTGAGGCATTTTCCTCAATAACAACATTGGGGCCAATGTATATCTCCTGGCCTAATTTGCAACTCGGATGAATAATTGCAGATTTATGAATCTCTTTTTTTAAGGGTTTGCTGGGGTTTAGTAACTGAGATACTTTTGCAAAATATAAATATGGATTATCTACAACTATGGAGGCGCTCGTTCGAAAAGAAAGACTCTCCCTATTAACTATAACAACGGCTGCTTTTGTATTTTTTAATAAATCTGAGTATTTTGGATTATTAAAAAAAGAAATTGAATTTTGATGAGCTGACTCTAAAGAGGCAACAGAGTTAATAAGTATATTTGGATCACCGATTAACTTGCCACCTAATTTTTTTACTAGATCACCAGATGTAATTGTTTGGCCCATAAGAACAATTTAGGCCAGCGATTATTTTTTACCTAATGATTTTAAGATCTTATCTGTAATATCAATTTTTTCACTAGCATAAGCAACACCATTATATAAAACAAGATCATAACCTTCTGCTTTAGAAACAGCAGTGACAGCTTTATTAATTTGCTCTTGAAGGCCGCCAAGCTCTTCATTTCGTCTAATATTGATATCTTCTCTTAATTCACGTTCTATTCGTTGAACGTCAACACGGAGTTGAGAAAGTGATTTTTCTTTAGTGCCGCGCTCAGAGTCTTTCATTGTTAAAGCGTCTTTAGAAAAAGAAGATTCTCTTTCTTTTAAGGCTTTAACGTCTGCCTTTAATTTATCAGTACGCGAACTAAATTCTTTTTCTAATTTTTTATTACTCTCAATCGTTTGTGGTGCTTCTTGTAAGATTTTATCTACCTGGACAAATCCCACTTTAAGTTCGGCATATACGCTTAAACTTGCAAGAAAAAAAGTTGCAAAAGCTAAAAATTTATATTTCAATTACTTTCTCCTAAGATTTTTTTAAGTTAACAATTTAAAACTGCTGGCCCATTTGGAATTGAAAAACCTCTGTTCTATCTGTCGATTTTTCATTAAATGGTTGAGCCACTACAATCTTTAAAGG
>CANMPB010000013.1 GCA_947499625.1 Methylophilaceae bacterium | reverse complement strand
TTATTGATGAGATTCATCGTTTATCACCCGTCATTGAAGAAATTTTATACCCTGCCATGGAAGATTACCGTCTTGATATTATGATTGGTGAGGGCCCATCGGCTAGATCAGTGCGACTTGATTTACCCCCTTTCACTTTAGTGGGTGCGACCACACGAGCAGGCATGCTCACCAATCCACTCCGTGATCGTTTTGGTATTGTCTCTCGACTAGAGTTTTATAGTGAAACCGAATTAGCAAAAATTGTCGCTCGCTCATCCAGTCTTTTAGAAGCTGATATTGATCCTTCAGGCTCATTAGAAATTGCAAAACGTTCACGTGGCACACCTCGGATTGCAAACCGTTTATTAAGACGTGTACGTGATTTTGCACAAGTAAAATCAAATGGAAAAATCACAGCGTCAATTGCAGATGACGCACTCAAAATGTTGGATGTTGATTTATTAGGCTTAGACATCATGGACCGAAAACTCCTGCAAGCGATTCTAGAAAAATTTAATGGTGGTCCTGTAGGTATTGATAATTTAGCCGCAGCGATTGGCGAAGAGCGCGAAACGATTGAAGATGTATTAGAGCCCTATCTTATTCAACAAGGTTATCTCATGCGCACCCCACGCGGACGTGTCGTGACACAAGCGACGTATCTTCACTTTGGTATGAAACCACCTTCACAAGAACCCACTGATAACTTATGGCAGGAATAAAAACTTTTTCGTTACCTGTGCGTATTTATTTTGAAGACACAGACAGTGGTGGTGTTGTATATCACTCTAACTATTTAAAATTTATGGAACGCGCTAGAACGGAATGGTTGAGAAGTGTTGGCATTGACCAACACCATTTAAAACATCATGACCATATTATGTTTGTGGTGCATCGCATCGATATTCAATACAAACTTCCTGCACGTTTTAATGATGATTTAATTGTTAAGAGTGAGCTCAAAGATATAGGCTCTAGCAAAATTGAGTTTAGACAAATGATTTATCGTGAAAATGAAATGTTAATTGATGCAAGTGTTGATATTGCATGTATTGACAGTGAAAAATTTAAACCCGTCAGAATCCCATCCACCGTTAAACAAACCATGGAGTCTTTATGAATGTAGTGAATGATTTATCTTTTTTAAGCTTAATTATAGGAGCAACCATTCCTGTTCAGCTTGTGATGTTAATTTTATTAGCAGCTTCCGGTTTCTCTTGGTGGTATATCTTTATTAAAGTCTCTGTTTTAAAAAGTGCAGAGCTCGCGGTCGATGAATTTGAAAATACATTTTGGACAAGCGGGGATCTTAATAAACTTCATGACAGCATTGATAGTGGTCGCATCAAGAATCAGGGCTTAGCAACTATTTTTGAAGCAGGCTATAAAGAATTTAATCGTCATAAAACATCAAAAAGTGATATGAGTGATGTGATTGAAGGGGTGCGACGAGCCATGCGTGCCACTTACAATCGTGAACTTGATTTCTTAGATGCGCATCTCCCTTTTCTGGCATCAGTCGGATCTGTGAGCCCTTATATTGGTTTATTTGGAACGGTATGGGGCATCATGAATGCCTTTAGAGGGTTAGCCAATGTGGCACAAGCGACTTTAACTCAAGTGGCTCCTGGGATTGCGGAGGCATTAATTGCAACAGCCATTGGTTTATTTGCAGCGATTCCTGCGGTCATTGCCTATAACCGTTTTGCAACTTCGGTTGATCGTTTATCGGTGAGATACGAAAGCTTCATGGAAGAGTTCGTTAATATCCTTCAAAGAAAAGGATAAGTGATGCGTAAACGCCGCTTAATGAATCAAATCAATGTGGTGCCTTATATTGATGTGACTTTAGTCTTACTGGTTATTTTTATGGTGACAGCTCCCATGACAAATCCGGGTGTCGTGGAACTACCGGAAGTAGGTGAAACATTAAAACAAATAGGAGCGCCCATTGTGATTACGGTAAAACTTGATAGCACGATTGAGATTGAAGGTCAAAGTTATACGCGTGACCGATTATTAAGCCATGTGCAGTCTTTAATTAAAACAACCCCTGATCGAGCCCTTGTGATTGCTGCTGACAAGAATGTGAAATACGACGAAGTGATAAGCCTCATGGATCTTTTAAAACAAAATAATGTCTCTAAAGTGGGCTTACTTCTTAAGCCACAAAAATAAATTTAGACGTGATTAGACCTCAAGAAAAAATCATAGCAACAAGAGCTGCGATCTATGCAGCGAGTGTGCATATTGTTTTAATCGTGATCATGATTGTCAGTTTCGAGTGGAGGGTAAAGTTACCTCAAGTGGCTGAAGTGGAGTTATGGGATTCGATTCCTGTCCCAAGTTTAAAAGCAATTGATACTCCACCTATTGAAGAAAAGATTGAGCCAGAACCGCCTAAGCCCGAGCCTAAACCATCTAAAGTAGAAGAGATTATTAAATCGCTTACAAGTGACAAAGCCGATATCAGTTTGAAACAAAAAGAAGAAGAAGAGCGTAAAAAACTAGAAGATCAGAAAAAGAAAGATGATTTGAAAAAAATGCAGGAAGAACTTTTAAAACAAGATCAATTGGCTAAACTTCAACAAGAATTATTACAAGATAAATCAAAGCCTTCATTAAATCGTCATGAAAACGTGAAACAATCAAATCCTAACCCCGCCGAAGGGGGTGCTAAATTAGGTGAAATGGATAAATATAAACTATTAATTCAAAGAAAAATTCAACAGAATGTGAATAAGCAGTTATGTGGCACGAGTCCTGTGGAGCTTCAATTTGAAATTGGATTAATGCCTACAGGAGAATTGATTGGTAACCCTAAAATGATAAAATCAAGCGGTATTCCAGTATGTGATGAATCGGTCGAGCGTGCTATTTTTCAATCACAACCTTTACCAGTCCCTACTGACACAGACTTATTTTCGAAATTTAAAAATTTAAAACTTAACTTTAGGCCCAATGAAAAAATATAATTTACATATGTTAAAAACATTCAAAACATTTTTTTCCTTATGCTTACTTTTTTTGATATCTATTCATGCATTTGCGATTGAAACGATTGAGATTTCTGGAGGTGGTACCAAGCAAATTAATATTGCGGTTATGCCTTATAAAGAAATAGTTGCTGATAAAGCCAATAGTCGTATGCATCAAATTATTGCAGCAGATCTTTATCGCTCAGGTTTTTTTAGACCTTTAGAAGTGAATGGGTTAGTGAATAAGCCATCGATTTTAAGTGACATTAATTATGCTGAAATGATTGCCATTGAAGCGCAAGTGATGACTTTAGGTCAGGTGGAGATTAGTAATAATCGTTTGAAGGTGAATTGGTTTTTAGTCGATATCAATAAAAAAACGATTTTAACCACTATGGAATATTCAGGCCCAGTCGCACAATACCGTGCCATCGCACATAAAATTTCTGACACCATTTATGAAAAATTAACCGGCATCCCAGGGGTCTTTAGTACTAAAATTTCATACATCTCAAAAAATAAAGGCCGCTACTCTTTAAATGTGGCAGATGCAGATGGATTTAATGTGCAGTCAGTAGTGGGATCACCTCAGCCTATTATCTCTGCGAGATGGTCACCCGATGCCAAAAAAATCGCTTACGTATCTTTTGAAAAGAAAAAACCTATTGTCTATATTCAGTCTTTAGTGACAGGACAAAGAACGGTCTTGGCTAACTTTAAAGGTAATAATAGCTCACCCTCATGGTCACCTGATGGTAAACGTTTGGCCATTGTTTTAACCTATAACGCAAACTCACAAATTTATCTCATTGATGCTGATGGGTCCAATTTAAAACCTCTTATCCAGAGTGCGCATATTGATACGGAGCCAGTTTGGTCGCCTGACGGACGTTTTATTTATTTCACATCCGATCGCGGCGGTCGCCCACAAATTTACAAAGTTTCATCAAGCGGGGGCGAGTCCCAGCGTGTGTCCTTCGAAGGAAACCAAAATTTAAATCCTAATGTTTCACCGGATGCCAAAATGCTCTCTTATGTGTCGCAAGATGAAGGTCGATTTAGAGTGGTGTTGCATGATTTACAAACAGGCCAAATTACGAAAATTACCGATGGTCCTTTTGATGAAGCGCCTAAGTTTTCCCCGAATGGGCATGTGATACTATATGCACATAAGATCAACGGATCGGGCGAACTTTCTACCGTATCGATTGATGGCGTGGTTCGCCAATCATTCAATATTCATGCTGATGATATTAGAGAGCCCGCTTGGGCACCTTTTGTAAAATGAATAAATTAACTTAAACTGGAGATTTGGAAAATGAAAAAGTCACTACTACTTGCATCATTACTCTCATTATTTTTGATAGGTTGTAGCTCAACACCGATTGTTGATGTATCAAAACCTGCGGGCCCTTCAGCATCGAACGATCTTTCTTCATCTAGCGATCTTTCTTCATCTAGCGATGAAACTGATCTTGATTTAGCAAGCTTACGTGATCCAAATAATATTCTTTCTAAACGCAGTATTTATTTTGATTACGATAAAGATGTCGTTAAGGCTGAATATAAAGATCTCATCGCAGCCCATGCTAAATATGTGGCTTCACATCCAAAAGCAAAAATGACACTCACAGGCAATACTGATGATCGTGGCTCACGTGAATATAATGTCTCACTTGGCCAAAAACGTTCTGTGTCGGTGAAGAAGTCTATGAATATTTTGGGCGCCCAAGATGCGCAAATCGAAACAGTAAGTTTTGGTGAAGAGCGTGCAGATACGAATTGTAAAGATAGCGGATGTTACGGCAAAGATCGTCGTGTCGATATTTCTTACGAAAAAGAGTAAATAGTTAAGCTTTAATGAAAAAACTTATTCTTTTAGCATGTTTATTTGTTACACCTTTACATGCAGCATTCTTTGAAGATTCGGATGCTAGAAAAAAACTTCAAGAGATGCAACTAAAAGAAACCGAGTTGGAAGCACGTATTGTCAGTCTTGAGGCTATCATTAAAAGTGGCAGCCTCAATGACATGCTTAATCAAATTGAATTAGTGAAGCAAGATGTTTCTAAATTACGTGGCGATATGGAAACGCTTCGTCATTTAAATGCTACGGCTGAGCAACGTCAGAAAGATCTTTATCAAGATTTGGATGGCAGACTTCGAAAGATTGAAGAAAAGTCAGTCGAAAGTAACTCTACCCCATCTAACAAAGTCGCAGAAACACCTGCAACGCCTGAAGTCAAAGAACCTTCGGATCAAGAAGTTTACGATCAAGCGAGCACACTTTTAGATGGCATGAAAAATAAAGAAGCCTTCCAAGCCTTTACTGATTTTATTAAGCAATTCCCCAATAGTGCATTATTGCCTGATGCTAAATATAGTTTAGCCAATGCACAATTTAATTTAAAAAATTACAAAGCAACGATTGGGACGTATCAAAAATTACTCGATCAGCATCCTGACTTTGCAAAAAACCCAGAAGCTTTATTAGGTTTAGCCAATGCACAAATTCAATTAGCGCTTATTCCTGAAGCCAAAAAAAGCTTGAAGGATCTAATTAAAAAATATCCTAAGAGTGACGTGATCCAAAATGCTCAAAAGCGCTTAAAAGTTTTAGAAAGCATCAAGCCCTAAAATTTTTATACTTTAATTTCTTTTTGCCTTAAATTCTTAACGTGACACAACTTAAAATCTTTGAAATTTTTTATTCACTGCAAGGTGAATCTTCTCGTGTGGGATTGCCTACGATTTTTATCCGCTTAAGTGGATGCCCCATGCGTTGCCATTATTGTGATACGGCTTACGCTTTTCAAGGTGGATCTATGATGGAAATCGATGACATCATGGCATCAATCAAACAATATGACACCCGATTCGTCACGGTAACAGGGGGCGAACCCCTGGCACAAAAAGAAGTACTCAATCTTCTTAAAGCCCTGGCTGATAGCAATTACGAAGTGTCGATTGAAACTGGTGGCGGACTTTCTATTAAAGAAGTGGATCCTCGCATTAAAATTATTTTAGATATCAAAACGCCCGAGTCAGGCGAAGAGAAAAAGAATCACTGGGAAAATTTAGAGATGATTGATTCAAAAGATGAAATTAAATTTGTGCTTTGTAGTCGTGAAGATTATGACTGGGCTAAAAAAATACTTGACCAATATAAACTCACACAAAAATGTAGCGTCTTATTTTCCCCTGTCTATCAAAAACTGGATACAACTGATTTAGGGAATTGGATTTTGAAAGACCAACTCCATGTGCGGATGCAAATTCAATTACATAAACTCCTCTGGGGAGAAAAGCCTGGTGTCTAAGGCAGTCGTTCTTTTATCAGGGGGTCTTGATTCAGCCACCACGTTAGCGATTGCGAAAAACGAAAGTTATGAATGTTATACCTTGAGTATCAATTATCACCAGCGCCATATTGCGGAGCTCGAAGCTGCTAAAAAAATTGCCACGCAGTTTAAAGTGAAAGATCATAAAACGGTTGAGATGGATTTAAGTTGGATGCTCACTTCAGCGCTTACTAATCCTGATTTAAAAGTGCCGACCGAATTAACTTCTCATATCCCGATTACCTATGTGCCTGCGCGTAATACTTTAATGCTCACCTTGGCTTTAGGTTGGGCGGAAGTCATCGGTGCGTATGATATTTTTATAGGGGTCAATGCCGTGGATTATTCAGGTTACCCTGATTGCAGACCCGAATACATTGAGCAATTTCAAAAAATGGCTAATTTAGCGACCAAATCTGCGGTAGAAGGCAAAAACATTCAACTTCACACCCCGTTGATTCATCTATCTAAAGAAGCCATTATTCTTCAGGGCATGAAATTAGGTGTCGATTATGGTTTAACCGTCTCCTGTTATCAGGCAGATAAAGATGGCCATGCCTGTGGCGTCTGCGACTCTTGTCGTTTAAGGCAAAACGGCTTTAAAGCCTCTGGTATTGACGATCCCACGCATTACCAATAGACCAATAGAGACCTTAAATTCTTGTCTTTAAAGTGATTTTGCTTGCCAAATATGCCAAAAATAGCGTAAAATCCGCCCCTTTCTTAAGAAAATTTTTAACTAATTGAAGAGTGTAAATTATGGTAATTATTCGACTTTCTAGAGGCGGTTCAAAAAAGACCCCTTTTTACAATGTAGTAGTGGCAGATTCAAGAAATCGCCGCGACGGACGCTTTATTGAGCGTATTGGTTTTTATAACCCAATGGCTAAGATTGGCACCGAAGCACTTCGTATTGATAACGAACGTGTAACGCATTGGAAAGGTCATGGCGCACTCCTCTCAGATTCAGTGAACCGTTTAGTCAAGCTGCACGCAAAAGGCCCAGAAGCAATTGTGGCTTTAAAGAAAAAAGATGCAGATAAAGTAGAAGTTAGAAAAGCTAAAGAAGCTGCTAAGAAAGCTGAAGAATTAAAAGTAGCTATGGACGCTAAAGAGGCAGAAGAAAAAGCTAAAGCAGCAGAGGCTGCAGCAGCACCTGCACCTGAAGCAGCAGCTCCCGAAATAACAACAGAAGTAGCTCCGGCAGAAGCAGCAGCTCCCGAAGTAACAACAGAAGTAGCTCCAGTTGAGGCAGCTCCAGAAGCTGCCCCATTAGAAGCAGCAGTTCCTGAAGCAGCTCCAGCTGAGGCGACTGAACCACCAGCTGAAAGCGCTTAATGTTTTGATTCACTTGTTGATACAAGTGATATGAGCGAGTTAGAAAAATTTATCATGGCACGCATCAGCGGGCCATATGGTGTTAAAGGTTGGATTAAGATTCAGCCCTTCACCCTAGATATCGATCAACTGCTAAACAAAAAAGAATGGCTTATTGGGGACGAAAAATCATCCATAAGTTATCCGATCGAAACATCAAAGATACACGGCAATAGTATCGTTGCTAAGTTAATGAATATAGATGATCGAGATGCAGCATTTGGGTTAAGAAATAAAACAATCTTAATACCCAAGCAAGAATTGCCCGCCTTAGAAAAAGGTGAGTATTACTGGAATGATTTGATGGGGCATGCTGTCATCAACCAGAAACAAGAACATTTAGGTGTCGTTCAAACTTTTCTGGAAACAGGAGCGAACGACGTCTTAGTCGTAAAGGGTGACAAAGAGTATCTAATCCCTTTTATTCCGCATGTGATTTTAAATGTGGATATGGAAAAAAAAGAAATTGAAGTCGACTGGGATAAAGATTTTTAAATGAAGCCTTTATCTTTTGATGTGGTGACACTTTTTCCTGAGATGTTTCAAGCATTAAAGGATTTCGGTATTACCTCTCGTGCATTTCATGAAGCGTTTGTAGATTTAACGTTATGGAATCCGAGAGATTTTACGAGTGATACACATCGCACGGTGGATGATAGGCCTTATGGCGGAGGCCCGGGCATGCTTATGATGATTGAGCCTTTAAAAAAGGCAATCGATGCGGCCAAAAAAGCGCAAATGAATAAAGGTATTAAAGATGTAAGAGTGATTCATTTATCCCCAAGAGGATTGCCACTCACGCATCAAAAAGTGATGGCATTGTCGAAAACTTCAGGGCTCATTTTTTTAGCGAGTCGTTATGAAGGAGTTGATGAGAGGCTGATTGAAAGTAGTGTCGATGAAGAAATTTCAATTGGGGACTATGTATTAAGTGGCGGAGAATTACCCACCATGGTGGTGATGGATGCCATTATTAGGCAACTGCCAGGGGTGTTAGGTGATGATAACTCAGCCATTGAAGATTCGTTTGTGAATGGCTTACTTGATTGCCCTCACTATACGAGACCTGAAGTGTATGAAGGATCCAAGGTGCCGGATGTATTATTGTCGGGTAACCATGCTAGAATTAGCGCCTGGCGATTACAGCAATCGTTAGCGTTAACCAAGGTCAAACGACCTGATTTGTTGGCCGCAAGGCTGTTGACTAAAGAAGAGACTCGGCTGCTTCAAGAAATTGATAAGCAGGAACAAGACTCTATATAACTAAAAGGAACGGATTATGGCAGATATTATTCAATTATTAGAGCAAGAAGAAATTGCTCGTCTAGGTAAAACCATCCCTAATTTTTCACCAGGCGACACAGTCGTAGTCGGTGTCAACGTAGTCGAAGGTACAAGAAAACGTGTACAGCTTTATGAAGGCGTTGTGATTTCAAAAAGAAATCGTGGCCTCAATTCCGCATTTACTGTGAGAAAGATTTCATCAGGTGAAGGTGTTGAGCGTACATTCCAAACTTATTCTCCACTCATCGCATCGATCGAATTAAAACGTCGCGGTGATGTACGTCGTGCAAAACTTTATTACTTGCGTGAACGTTCAGGTAAATCTGCACGTATCCGTGAAAAATTAGATGCACGCGAAAAAGAAATTATTCAAGATATTCCAAAAACAGAAACACCTAAGGCGGCAGCGCCCGAGGCGGCTCCAGATAAGGCAGCTGAGTAATTTAAAAAGCCCCGTTAAAGCGGGGCTTTTTTATTTGTGTTAATCTTTTTGTATGGTGAAGAAAACACGAGATCCCATTGTCATTTCTGATGATGAAAAAAAAGTCATCGATCAATTTATTGATCACCTGTGGCTCGAAGATGGTTTAGCCAAAAATACTTTAGAGAGTTATCGTTTTGACTTAATGCAGTTCTCAGAATTTTTAAATGGGAGCATTAAAAAAATATTATTAGAGGCTAATCAAGGCGATATTCAAGCATATCTCGCCAATAAATTTAGCCATGTTAAAGCGAGAAGCATCTCAAGATTGATTGCAACGCTTAGACGCTTTTATCGTTATCATTTACGTGAGCATCATATCAATGAAGATCCTACCCTTCATATTGAAGCCCCAAAATTACCGAAATCTCTACCTAAAAGTTTGAATGAAACTGAGGTGGAATCTCTTTTAAAAGCTCCACATATCGAAACACCTTTAGGTCTTCGCGATCGCGCGATGTTAGAACTTCTTTATGCGTGTGGTTTACGTGTGACTGAACTTATTAGTCTAAGAGTGACTGAAGTGAGTTTAAGTGATGGTGTCATTCGTGTCACAGGCAAGGGCAGTAAAACAAGATTAGTCCCCATGGGAGAAATGGCTGTCGAATGGATTGATCGCTATTTAAAAGAAGCGAGACCTCATATTCTCAATCAACATGTGTCGGACGATTTATTTGTTACCCAACGAGGAGAGTTAATGACGCGCCAATCATTTTGGCATTTAATTAAACGCTATGCATTGATCGCAGGCATTCAAAAAACATTGTCTCCGCATGTTTTGCGACATGCGTTTGCTACACACTTACTTAATCACGGTGCAGATTTGAGAGTCGTTCAAATGCTATTGGGACATGCAGATATTTCAACGACACAAATTTATACACACGTGGCTCGCGAGCGTTTAAAGAAACTTCACGAAACACATCACCCAAGAGGTTAAGGGCGACTGCCTTTTTCGAACATAACACCCACCGCTTTAACTTGCGGCAAGATTTGCGGTTTTGAAATTTTAAGTTTCATCCAAGGCGACTTAAATTCTTTTTCTAATGTTTCAATAATGAGATGAGCTAAAGGCTCTAGAAGTTTAAACGTGTGACTCGATGTGATGGATTTAATGCGCTCTGCAACCATCGCGTAATCAATGGTATCTCCAACTAAATCCGAAGTCGTTGAAGTTATTTTAGGTAGCGCCATTTCAAGATCGATCAACAGTATTTGAGGTAATGCCCGTTCCCAATCCGAGACACCAATAATGGTTTCAACTTTCATCTCTTCTATAAAAATAAGTGGGGCTGTCATGAGTGCTTCAAAAAATTGTAAAATAGGGCTTTCATTATAAAGTGATTTTGAAATGATGAACGTGATTTACATTCTTTTTAGTTATCTCATTGGCGCCATTTCATTTGGTATTGTGATGAGCTATCTTTTTTCTCTACCTGACCCTCGAACCATAGGCTCTAAAAATACAGGGGCGACGAATGTCTTAAGAACAGGGAAAAAATTAGCCGCTTTATTAACCCTATTAGGCGATGCTCTTAAAGGCACTTTGACAGTTGGCTTAGCGCAATATTTTGAATTGCCTCCCATGATGGTTGGGCTGATTGCACTAGCCACACTCATTGGCCACATCTTTCCTATTTATTATGGCTTCAAAGGTGGTAAGGGTGTCGCAACGGCTGCAGGTATTCTCTTTATGTTTTCTTGGATGATGGGATTAACTATCTTAGCTATATGGTTCGGTGTGTTTATTATCTGGCGTTATTCATCTTTGGCGGCCATCATTGCTGGAAGCCTATCCCCTGTGATTGGCTTTTTTTATGGGATTGATTTTTATCAATTGATGACTTCATCCATCATTGCACTCATTTTAATTCTTCGTCACATTGAAAATATTAAACGCTTAATCAATGGGACTGAATCAAGCTTCAAGGATAAGAAATAATTTTTAAGCGAGTTGCCATCTTGGCTTCACTAAAAAGCTAAGATCAGATTTTAAAGAAGTTTCCAATCGCATCGCACCTGCAAATGCAATCATGGCGCCATTGTCTGTACAAAATTCTAAGCGCGGAAAAAAGACTTCATAATTTTTTTTAGATAATTCAGTTTTTAATTTTTGACGTAATTGTTTATTTGCCCCCACGCCGCCTGATACGACGAGTTGTTTCAAGTGTGTTTGATCAAGCGCTAAGAGACATTTTTTATTTAAAACATCAGTTATGGCTTCTTGAAATGCAAAAGCAATATCCGCTTTGATTTCATCGGTTAAATTTTCTTGCGCGCGGATTAAATGTAAGACCGCCGTTTTTAATCCACTAAAACTAAAATTTAAATCTTTGCTATGAATGAGTGGCCTTGGTAAATCAAAACGAGGCTTGCCTTTTTCAGCTAAAAGTGACAAAGCTAGCCCGCCTGGATAACCTAAGCCTAATAATTGCGCCGTTTTATCAAAAGCCTCTCCTGCGGCATCATCTAGAGTATCGCCAATCATTTCGTATTGACCAATTTTTTTCACATGAATAATTTGCGTGTGACCACCTGACACTAGAAGGGCTAAAAAAGGAAATGTGGGTGGGTCTTTTTCTAATAAGGGAGCTAGTAAATGACCCTCTAAATGATGGATTGGGATCGTAGGAATTTGAAGTGAAAAAGCTAGCGCTTCGGCGAGCGAACTTCCGACCAATAAAGCCCCGGCTAATCCAGGCCCTTGCGTATAGGCAATGGCATCAACCTCCTCTTTTTTAATTCCCGTCCTTTTAAAAAGACTTTCAAGTAAGGGCAAAATAAGCCTAATATGGTCACGGGAGGCTAATTCGGGGACTACTCCGCCATAAGCTTCATGAAGGTCGACCTGAGAATGAAGGATATGGCCTAAAAGGCCTTTTTCATTGTCAAAAAGGGCTAGCCCAGTTTCGTCACAGGAGGTTTCAATACCAAGTACCAACATGGGTTTAGGGCTCAAAAAAGATTGATAAATGAGTAGATTAGCATTAAAATAACGGACTTTTCCGAAATTCCATTTGGGAAAACACACAACCAAAAACGCATTATTTAAAATAAGAGAGTTTAATGTCAACAGTACGTGTAAAAGAAAATGAGCCATTCGACGTAGCACTTCGTCGTTTCAAGCGCTTAATTGAGAAGACCGGTCTTATCAACGACTTACGTGCGCGTGAGTTCTATGAGAAGCCAACGTGGGAACGTAAACGTAAAGCTGCTGCTGCAGTGAAGCGTCAGTACCGTCGTCTTCGCAATCAAATGCTCCCCCCAAAATTATTTTAATTTCTTAAGATGTCCTTAAAAGTAAAAATTACTGAGGACATGAAGGAAGCTATGCGCGCTAAAGACGTCGTTCGTCTTGGCACGATTAGACTTCTTCAATCAGCCATTAAGCAACGTGAAGTCGATGAGCGTATTGAATTGACGGATCAAGATGTCATGGCTGTTATTGAAAAAATGTTAAAACAACGTCGTGATTCCATCGAAGCTTATGAGTCGGCCCAAAGACAAGATTTGGCCGATGTTGAAAAAGCGGAAGTGGTGATCTTACAAAGTTATCTCCCACAAGCCCTAAGTGACGCAGAGGTCAGTGCCATTTTAGATACTGCAATTAAAGCGGCAAACGCCACAAGCATTAAAGAGATGGGTCAAGTGATGGCGATCGTCAAACCCCAAGTGGTCGGCCGAGCAGATATGGGTAAATTATCAACCCTCATCAAACAAAAGCTCGGTTAATAACCTACCGAAAAATTCAATATAAAAATTTAAAAAAATGATGAAGGGGCTTAAGGCTCCTTTTTATTTTTAAGCTATGATTAAACGCATATGATTCCAGAGTCATTCATCCAAGAACTTTTAAATCGCGTCGATGTCATCGATGTGATTGATAAAAGTGTGCCTTTAAAAAAAGCCGGGAGTAACTATGTGGCTTGTTGTCCTTTTCATCAAGAGAAGTCACCTTCATTTACTGTAAGCCCTTCAAAACAGTTTTACCATTGCTTTGGTTGTGGTGCCCATGGATCAGCTTTAAGTTTCTTAATTGAATATCAAGGTATGAGCTTTGTCGATGCTGTCGAAGATCTCGCTAAATCAGTCGGCCTTACTGTGCCGCAAGATTCACAAAAAATTTCACCTGAAGTTAAAGAAAAAAATTTAGCACTTGGTGAAGCCTTAGATTTCGCATCTCAGTATTATCAAAGCGCGTTAAAAAAATCAGAACGCGCGATTGAGTATTTAAAAAAACGTGGGCTCACAGGACAAATCGCTAAAACATTTCAACTAGGATATGCCCCTGAAGGTTGGCAAAATTTAGAAAGCGTATTTAAAAAATACGATGATGAAGCGCTCAATATTGCAGGACTTGTCTTAAAGAACGACCAAGGTAAACGGTATGATCGTTTCCGTGATCGCATCATGTTCCCTATTCATAATGTGAAGGGTGAAATTATCGGATTCGGTGGACGTGTGATTAACCCTGAAGATACGCCTAAATATTACAACTCACCTGAAACACCACTCTTTCAAAAGAGCCAAGAGCTCTATGGTCTTTTTGCAGCGCGTCGATCTATTCGTGAAAAAGGTTGTGTACTAGTAGTTGAAGGCTATATGGATGTCGTAGGTCTCGCACAATTTGGCGTGATGAATGCGGTGGCAACATTGGGCACTGCTACCTCTGCCTTTCATATTAAAAAATTAATGCGTCAAACCGATACAATTATTTTTTGTTTTGATGGCGATAACGCAGGTAAAGCTGCCGCTTGGCGCGCCATGATGAATGCACTTCCCAGTTTGAATGATAAAGTTGTTTTGAAATTTTTATTTTTACCTGAAGAGCATGATCCTGATAGTTTTATTAGATTGCATAGCAAGGAAGCTTTTGAGTCGATGATGCAGGAGGCGATGCCTTTGTCGCAATATTTAATGCAGCACTTAACTGAAAAAAATCATTTAGCGACCCAGGAAGATAAAGTAAAATTTTTAAATGAAGCAGAACCTATCTTAAAAGAAATCACAGCCCCAAAATTAAGCCTACTTTTACGTAAACGTTTTGCGGAATTGCTTCATTTAAATGATAAAGAAATAGATCAATTGCTTCATGTGGCACAGCCTCAATTTCAATCTAATAAAGCTCATATTAAAACGAAGGGAAAACTCCCTTCATCGGTCAAACGTCAATTTATTTTGCTTCTCATCTTAAAGCCCCAACTCGCCATGAGTGAAGATTTGGCTTTAGCTCAAACGGACACTTTTGAAGACGATTTACTTAAAAAAGTCTTAGAGATTGTTTTAAATCAACCTGAATCGAAACCTTCTTCAATCCTTCACGGTCTAAAAACAAAAGTGGACAGTTTGGTGATGGATTTGGTGCATGAGGAACTCACCCATTTTGACGATCAGATCCATTTTGAGTCTGAAATTGAGGGGGCGAGAAAAACACTGCTTGAGCAGGGAAAAGCGTCTAAAACGAAGGCCCATTTTAGTGCTTTGAAAGACAAACCCTTAAGTAGCTTAACAAATGAAGAAAAAGAGCACCTCAAAACGCTTACCCAAAGACCTAAAGCACCCCCTAAAATTTAAGCCTTTCATTGACCAAAAAGGCCCTTTTTGGTACACTTAAAGGTTACGCGTTTATTTATATTTTGTTGATTTATAAGGCAAAATAAGCCCTAACAAGAAGAGGTAGAGCATGGCCAGACCAAAAAAAGACCCGTCGCAAAAAAAGAAC
>CANMPB010000012.1 GCA_947499625.1 Methylophilaceae bacterium | reverse complement strand
AATATTAAGTGAACTAATCCTATAGAGTTTTGCTCATAAAAGTAGATTCATTTAACAAGTAAAGTTGCGTGTTACTGGTAAATTAATAAACTAGACATTATTAATTTTCTTTAAAATTTAAAGGGGAAATATATGCCTTCAAAATCAAGACAATTAGTTAAAGCATCGCAGAAACTTAAAACACATAAAACTTCCAAAAATACTCAACTCAAAGTTTTAAAAACGACAGACGGTGATGTTTTCGTATGTAAACAGGGTGATACGGTATGTTGGCAAAGATATACATCCGCAATGACTGATTGTGTGTAATTGTTGGTGACATAACTATGAAATATAAGAATAAAAATGAAGCATTTGAGTGGTTTGTGCATTCTTGGAAATGTTCCTGCCCTATTTGCTCAGCAAAGATTCATTAATACCAGCATCCCATAAAATATCCTGATTCCGGATATCTTTACTGGCCAACGTCAAAAATCCTAGCGCTTCAGTCTGTATTAAACTATCCGAATCGATAATGTTTTTTTAATGCTTTTTTAACATGCCAGGTGCAAGAGAGGCCTTCTTTAAAAGTGACCAAGTCTCCGGCAGCAAAACTTACCGGATCACCATCATCCGGGGTCACAGTGACATCACCCTCCAAGATATAAGCCACTTCTTGTTCTGAATAGGTCCAAGGAAAAGTTGAGGGTTCTTTAGACCAAGTTGGGCATTTTTTTATACCTAATTCATTTAATCTAGTTTCACTGGGATTTTTTTCAACGATTATTTTTGTCATCCATGGATCCTTTATTTAATAGTATCAGTTCTGGAATTGCATTTTTTCCACACCAAACAATAGCATTTTGATCAAACGCTTGACCAATAACCATGGCTTGCTTTTGATCAATGCCTAAAATTAAAAGGCTTTCTTCACCATCCCAATCATCTTGGCCGCATTTACCTTCGCCGTAAATATAATTTAATCCTGTTTCTTGAATCATTTCTTCTAAATTTTTATTTCTAACTTTATTAATTTCATTCGGTAATTTCTTACTTCTTGGATTAGAGGCTGTGATTAATGCGGCTTTAGTTTGATGAGAGGTTTCGTAAATTTTACTTAATTCATAACTATGAATACCAATCTTTAAGATAAAAGGTGGAATGGCCTCAATATAATAATCGGCAGATTCATATTGTTCTAAAAGGAGAGGATTAATCAATCTTCACTCCAGTCATGAAAATTTTGATGTTCCTTATTTGATTGAATAAAATTTTCTTGATCCTTCTTATAAGGGCAATTTATTGCATGATTTTCTAATTGATTATTGATGAAAATTTCACTCACATGGCAATAAGCACATTCTATAAATTCATCATTTATTTTAGAACGCATTTTTGGATAATCATCATATATTTTATTCATAGACATCACTTATTGTATTCTTTTTAAAAAAAGAGAACAAAAAAATCCCTTAGTCAGGGGTTGATAACGGGACTAAAAAACTAACTAGGAGTCTTTTTATCAAAGGTTAGTTTTTTTAAGAAGTTTATATATATGTTTATAGATTTTAGAAAAAGATCTTTAGTTCAAACGAATTAACCCTAAATATAATAGATATATTAAATTCTTCAAAAATAGATGGTATATCTCATTATTAAGCGTAGGCTAAAGAGATAAATTCTTAAAGGAAAATATATGTATAGCGATAAAGTATTAGATCACTACGAAAACCCAAGAAACGTGGGCTCACTCGATAAGGATGATCCGCATGTAGGAACTGGGATGGTAGGCGCTCCTGCCTGTGGCGATGTCATGAAATTGCAAATCAAGGTCAGTGATGATGGGGTTATTGAAGATGCAAAGTTTAAAACCTATGGTTGCGGGTCTGCGATCGCTTCAAGCTCACTTGTCACCGAATGGCTTAAAGGCAAAACTTTAGATCAAGCCTCTGAAATTAAAAACTCAGCGATTGCCGAAGAGTTAGCTTTGCCACCCGTTAAAATACACTGCTCAGTATTAGCAGAAGATGCCATTAAAGCAGCTGTCGCAGACTTAAAGAGTAAACAAACTGATGAAGCTTATAGGCCAATGATGGCCGCCTGAAATGACTGATTGCGTTAAATCTTAGATGACACAATCCACAAAAAGAAAAGCAAAGAAGATTGACTCTCCTAAAGGTAGCGCCAATAAAAAATTAAATAGACCATCAAAAAAAAGAATTACCCTAAAGTCATCAACCGCTAATCCTAACCCACAGGATTTTACGATTGATGATTTGCATAAAGAGCAAAAACAAGACCTCTCAAAGCAACGTTATGAAAAAGAATTAAAGAAATTATTTTTAGAATTAGTGAAATTACAAGAATGGATAGTAACCACAAAAGCCCGTGTTGTCATTATTTTTGAAGGTCGAGATGCAGCCGGTAAAGGTGGTGTCATAAAACGAATTAGTGAACAACTGAATCCCCGAGTTTGTCGCATTGCAGCACTTGGGACACCTTCATCTAAGGAAAAAACCCAATGGTATTTTCAACGCTATGTATCTAATTTGCCTGCGGGCGGAGAAATTGTTCTATTTGATCGATCTTGGTACAACCGTGCGGGTGTTGAGCATGTAATGGGATTTTGTACAGATGATGAATATAAAGACTTTTTGCACTCTTGTCCTGAATTCGAGAACATCTTAGTTCGTTCAGGAATAATCTTACTTAAATATTGGTTCTCAGTGAGTGATGAAATTCAAGAAATTCGTTTTAGAGATCGAGCCAAGAATCCTCTAAAACGTTGGAAATTAAGTCCGATGGATCTGCAGTCGCGTGATAAGTGGGTGGAATATTCTAAAGCGAAAGATGCGATGTTCATGCATACCGATACGATCCACGCACCGTGGTATGTTGTGAATGCCGATGTTAAAGAACGCGCCCGTTTAAATTGCATTTCGCATATATTGCAAAAAATTCCATATCATTCAATAAAACTTTCTGAAATAAAGTTTGGTAAGAGAAAAAAGATTCCATCAAGTTACGTTCGCCCACCAATGATTACTCAGCATATCGTGCCTGACTTCTTCTGATTTATCTTTAACAAATTCATCTCCGCCAAAATCCCCATTCCTACCCCCTCTACAACCCCCACAAATACTGTAAAATATTTTTGAATCTGAACGCTAAAATAAAAAAGTCACGTAGCACAATTAAAAAAGGAGCCTCACCATGGATGATAAAAAATTAAGTGAAATTATTAAGGCATTAAATTCAATTTTGGAGTTTGAATTGGCTGGTGTTGTAAGGTATACACACTATGCATTAATGGTCTATGGTTATAATCGTATACCTATCGTATCCTGGCTTCGAGGGCAGGCCGCTGAGTCATTAACGCATGCTGATAAAGCAGGTGAGCTAATTACGCATTTGGGTGGCCATCCCTCCCTTTCAATAGGCCCTCTCTTAGAAACACACAATCATGATATTGGTGATATTTTGCGAGAGTCACTCGCCCACGAATTAAGTGCTCTCAATGCTTACAAAAATCTTTTAAATATTGTTGGCAATGATTCAGTGATGCTTGAAGAATATGCGCGAGAAATGATTTATCAAGAAGAGCTTCATCTTGGAGAGGTGGATAAGATGCTTAGAAAACCAGGTGATTTATCGAAATTCCATGCGTAATTTTTATTAAACTTCTTCAAAATATGTGTGTTTTTAGAATGTCGTTCGAACGACATTTTGAAATTTGATTGGGAGCTTTATCGGCAACACAATTCAAAAAGTCTTTTCGAAGCGACTCTTTAAAACAGTGTCAAAATTTTTGACGGTTAATTAAATTAAATTTTTAATATATTCTGATATAGCATTACCAAAAGTTAAATGTTGGTCGAGATCAAAATGAACTCCATCAACCTTGCTAGATGTAGTAATTTTTCTTGCATCAAAAAAATTACATTTTTCTCCTTTACATAATTGCTCGTAGGCTTCGGCGAGTCCAACACATTTTTTATCACCATCCTTAAATTTCATTGCTATATCACCTTTTGGTTCCAATATAGGTGGTGGTGATATCACAAGTATTTTTGGTATTAACATTTCAGGTTCTAGAGTTGTATGGCGAATCTCCTCGATCAATGCTTTCATGCCTTTTGCTGCATCTTCAGCAGTATGTTCATGGTTAGCCTGAAAATCATTTGTGCCCAACATCAAAATAACTAATTCAAGAGGGGAATTTACTTCAATACGTTCGGACAAGCCAATTAGGCCATTGCGCCCAGGCCTTATCGGGTCATTGTAAATAGTGCGTCTACCATTCAAGCAATCTTCAATCACACGAACATCTTTTCCTGCCTTATTAAGATTATTTTCTAAAATACCAGGCCATCTTTGATGAAAAGGAAAGCGATTTCGAGTCATAGGAATAATTCCCCATGAAATAGAATCTGAATAAACAAGGATATGTTTCATCTTAATAATTATATTGCAGATATTCTTCTCTAACACACCCCTATTTCACCCCCGCTACTTTTGACCCACCCAAGCCCTCTACAACGCCCACAAATACTGTAAAATATCACTTTCTGGGGGATTAGCTCAGCTGGTAGAGCAGCGGACTCTTAATCCGTTTGTCGCGAGTTCGACCCTCGCATCCCCTACCAATTAAATCAATTGTTGTAATAAATTGATATTCAAAAACACTTATTAAAAGTTACTTAAGACAACATATAGAGAACTATATGTTTTGAATCTATAAGAGCTTCATAATAATTTCTCATACGAATATATAATGAGGCATAGAAAATTAATTAGAGGGAATTTATGGCTACAGCTGTCATCATCAAACATCCGAATTCAGGCATGATTAAAATTGGTTACTACGGCTTTAGTTGGACATACCTCTTTTTTGGTTGGTTCGTACCTCTCTTTCGAAGTGAGTTAGGTGTCGCAGCCCTTCATATGCTTTTTTCAATTATCACTTTAGGCTTGTGGCAGGTTATCGTAGCTTTCTTATACAACAGGCAATATATGACGCGCATGTTTCTGAGTGGATGGGTTTTAGCAGATTCGGAAGGTAATAACGAAATGGCTGCTCAAAGGCTTGGTGTTGTTCTACCTAAACGCGGACGTAAATAAAGCTCTATTTCTTTTTGCTGCAGACGCGCTTTAAATATAAATCATTAAGAGTTTTAGGTTTAATGACTTGCCAATCCAAAGCTTCACCCTTATTAAATAATGCATGGCCTTGACCCATTGGGTCTGGGTACAAAGCATAAGCTAGAATTCTCATTTTTCGGGCCTTACAGTCAAACTCTGATCTATTTTTAACAGATCGATATTGAATATTTTTAATAGCTTGGAGTTCGGCATAATTTTGTAAATACCAGACCCTCGCTTTATGTCCACTTTTACTCATCAGCGCATAATCCATGTAATGATCAGCATCATCTTGATGAATTAAAGACCAATCGGCAAAAGACTTAATAGGGAAAAGTAATGAGAGGAGAAATAACAATTTCATGGGTCAAATGATCTCATTTAACAAACCTTTTCTCAACCTGAACTTTCAAGAAATGATGGCTTGTTTATTAGCTTAAGGCTGATCATAATAAAACATCGTTTAATTTAAGATAATAAAAATGAAAAAAATACGTTGGGGCATTCTAGGAGCTGCACGTGTCAATGAGCGCCTTCTTCCAGCTATTGCAAATAGTCCTTTTGGTGAACTCGTTGCTATTGGAAGTAGGAGGCAGAATGCAGCGGCAGAATGTTTGGAAAAATACCAGCCCACACTTGTAGGCAAAGTTCAAACCTTCAATTCCTTAGATGAAGTGATTAATCATCCTAATATAGACGCTATTTATATCCCACTTTCAAACGAAGAGCATACCAAGCCTGCTCTTAAAGCAATTCATAATAAAAAACATGTGCTCATAGAAAAACCCATCACACTCCATTCAAAAGAAGTTGAATTAATTCAAGAGGCGTCTGATAAAAACAATGTCAAAGTGATGGAAGGTTTTATGTATGTCTTTCATCCACAGTTTAGTCGCATAAAAGAAATCATTAGCTCAGGATTGTTAGGTGATGTTCAGTATGTGCATTCTATGTTTTCTTTTCCAATACAGCCTGCTCGCTTCTACCGTATCGATCGATCTATAGAAAACGGTGGTGGTGCATTATGGGATATTGGTCCTTATGCGATTCATAGTATTCGTCAATGCTTTAATCAGCATCCAATTGCTGTGATTGCGAATAGCCATCTTAATGAACACGGGGCAGATTTAACTACTGCGGGCATGATTGATTTTGGTCTGAATCGACGTGCGCAATTTGATATCAGTTTTGAATGTATAAGACGTTCTCAATTTGAAATCTTTGGGTCAAAAGGGAAGCTGATGTGCCATACCGTATGGCAACATGAGAATGATGATGCGCAATTAACCATCACAACAGATGCAGATGGCTTAAAGAATGAGCGTATTGAAAAAGCTAATCACTTCACACTTGAGATTGATCACTTTAACCAATGCATCATCAATAATACTTCGCCGAAACTTTCTCTAGATGATGCGCTTTGGAATACAAAAACATTAGAAGCGATTCAGGCATCTATTAAAACAAAAACCTGGATAAGTCTTTAAATGAATTAAAAAAAAGCCCGCATTAAGCGGGCTTTTTTTTAATCAGGAATAATTACTTATTCATTACATACATTGTAACTTCGAAACCGAAACGCATTTCAGTAGCAGCTGGAGTTGTCCACATGATGTTGATCCTTTTATTAAGTTAATAAGAAAGTACTTAAACGTAATAATACTCGGACTTAAAAAGTAAACACCTTGAGGATCATGAATGAGGTCTCATGAAAATCATGAGTGAAATAACACTAAACCAGGATAATTATAAAAAAACTATATAAATCAAAAGGTTGTGAAATTATACCTTGGCTGGCTTAGGTTGTGGTTTTTTGCCTTTAGATTCTTTTCTTTTATCTTTACTGCCCATATATCGCCTCTTTATAGGTTGTTTAAATGATTATTGTATACGAAAGATTAAGCCTTCAGCCGCCTCTTAATCTCTTTTTCATACTCGGGGAAATAGTGAGAAATGACCTTTAAATCAAACTGAGAAAGTATGGAGTTATTAGATTCTCGCTCTAACAGAAATTCAAACGACGCTTTAATTAAATTTTCGTAAGAAAACTTGGCATCAGTTAGCAACTTATAAAAATCATTTGAGACATGAACCTTATGTTGAGTGGTCGACTTTGATTTAACCACTACTTCAAAATCAGATCCCGTAATTAATTTAACAGTAATCATTTACGTCTTAATGTCGATTTTTTGCCCCATCTTTTTACAAGAAGATAAAGAATGAAAAAAGAAAAAACTACAAAAGTAATTCTGATCGGGAGATAAGTGAGATCAGAAAATATATATTGGAAAAATATATAGGGAGTTAAAAGAATTGCAGAAATAACACGCGCCCAATATAAGTTTTTCAATTGCTTACTTTTTTTATTCTTTTGATAAATCTTCCATGAAAGGAACGCGAAAAAAAAAGCAGCAATTAAAAAAAGAATACCCCCATACATAATCATCATGAATGTATTCATCATCTATCCTTATTAAATAATTTTATCCAAAGAACCAATAACAAACAGCAATAGAAGCTAGGACACCAGCAAGATCTGCAAATAGTGCGCAACCAACTGCGTGTCGTGCTCGCTGAATACCAACCGCACCAAAATAAACTGCTAAAACATAAAAAGTAGTTTCAGTACTCCCTTGCACAGTTGCTGCCAAAAGTGATGGGAAGCTATCAACACCATGTGTTGTCATGGTATCAATGAGCATAGCTCTTGCGGCACTTCCAGAAAAAGGCTTCACAAGTGCTGTAGGTAATGCATCTACAAAACGCGTATCCCAGTTAAAACTTTCAGCGCCATATCGAATCATATCTAGAACCATATCAAGGGCGCCTGATGCACGAAGAACACCAACAGCACATAACATAGCCACCAAATATGGTAGTAAATTTTTTGCTACATCAAAGCCTTCTTTAGCACCTTCAATAAAAGACTCATAAACGGGAACTCTTCGCAAAATACCAGCAAGTAAAAAAATAATAATTAATCCAAAGAGTGTCGTATTACCCAATAAAGATGAAAAAGATGCTAAAGCTAATGCCGAGAGACTGCTTAAGAAAAAAATAAGTATACTTAAAAAAGTTGTTACACCCATTAACCAAGCAAGCACAATTGGGTCGCGTAATTTAATACGCTGGATGAAAGCTACAGATAAAAAACCTGCTAAGGTTGAAGCACTGGTTGCTAAAAGTATGGGTAAAAAAACTAATGTCGGATCTGGTGCTCCTTGCTGCGCACGATACATAAAAATAGATACTGGAAGCAAGGTTAGCGATGAAGCATTCATGACTAAAAAGAAAATCTGTGCATTACTAGCAACTGCCGGCTTTGGGTTAAGTGACTGCAATGATCGCATCGCTTTAAGTCCAATAGGGGTTGCTGCATTATCGAGACCTAATCCATTCGCAATAAAATTCATAGTCATAAAACCTACTGCAGGGTGATTTTTAGGTACTTCTGGCATTAACCGTTTAAATAATGGTGAAAGCCATTCCGCTATTTTCTTAACTAGTCCTGCATGTTCCGCGATCTTTAAAAAACCTAACCAGAGTGTTAGTGTTCCAAAAAGTAACACCATTACTTCGACGGATAATTTAGCCATAGAAAAAAGGCTATCTACCATCGTTGTGAAAACTGCAGAATCACCCTTTCCAAACCACCGCCATATCGCACTGAAAGTAGCTATTAAGAAAAAACTTACCCATAATAAATTTAATACAGATCCGCTGGTATTCAATAAACGCTTACTTTTGAACCAAATCATCGTCAATCCTCTATGATATCGACAGACTCTATTTCCAAACCTTCTGAACTAGCAGGAATAATACTTCTTTGTGAAATTAAATCTTTAAATACATCAATCGCTTCATCTTCAGAATGTGCTTCAACCTCTTCAGCATAAGATACTGTTTCAAATGCATACACCATGTATCTTTTCATATGAACTTTCTAAATGTGAAATATTTTATTTAGGTCTTGAAGCTTCATCGGCAGTTTTTTGCGCTTCATGCTTCGCACGAATTGCTTCCATTGCACTTTTTTCCTTTTCATGACAAGCATGCATTTGTTCGCGAGCTGTTGTAGCACTTACACAACTTAAAACAGTTTGTAAAACTACTATCCTGCTTTGGATACCTTCAATATGCATGGCTTTATTTTTTGCGAAGTTTGCCTGTTTATTTGCATCATCACCCTTAGGATTGTTTTCAGCAAAAGCATTCATAGTAAATAAGAGAGAACTAACAATTGTTGAAACTAATAACTTATTCATAGTGTTTTCCTTTAATTAAAGATTAAGTATACAAGATTATTAAATAGACAAGCGATTGAGCCCATCAAGTGCTGCTGTTTTATAACATTCTCCAAGTGTCGGAAAATTAAATACTGCATTTACAAAATAATCGATGGTGCCTTCGTGTGCCATAACAGCCTGTCCTATATGAATTAATTCACTTGCGCCTTCTCCAAGAATATGGATGCCAAGTATTTTTTTATCATCTGGATTGAAAATCAACTTTAGGATACCCGTACTATCTCCAATAATTTGTCCTCGTGCAATTTCTCTATAGTGTGCCTTTCCGATTTCATAAGGTACACCTTCGTCAGTGAGTTCATGTTCACTTTTTCCTATAGTTGAAATTTCAGGTATGGTATAAATTCCGTAAGGAGAAAGTCCAATACCTGATTTAAGTTCGTCATTAATACCAAAAGCATGTCTAGCAGCAGCACGTCCTTGTTCATAAGATGCAGATGCTAATGCAGGAAATCCAATTACATCTCCAACAGCGTAAATATGAGAAATATTAGTTTGAAAATATTCATTCACTGTGATGCGGTTACGATCATCTCTATTTATTCCTGCACGATCAAGAGCAAGATTTTCTGTTGCGCCGATGCGTCCAATAGAATAGAGACAAGCTTCAGCGCGAAGTACTTTACCGCTTTTTAATTTAACTTCGACTGTCTTGATATCGCTTTCAATAATTTGCATGCTCACAACTTCTTCACTAAGTCGCATCGTAATATTATTTTGCTGAGCAACATAAGTCAGTGCTGCGGAAATCTCATGATCTAAAAATGGGAGTAATGTAGCTCGTTTATCGATAATCGTAACTTTGATACCAAGCGCTGCAAACATAGTTGCATATTCAACACCAATCACACCTGCACCAACAATAATAATTGATCGTGCAAGTTGTTTTAGTCCCGGTATATCGTCACTTGTAAATACTCGCTGCCCATCAAATGGTAAATTGCTATCACGTGCCGCATCTGTTCCACATGCAATAACAATTTTATCTCCAGTAATCTGATGTTTTCCATCCCCATTATCTGAAGTCAATTCAATTCTATGGGGGTCAATAAAAGATGCTTTGGCTTCAATAAGCTCAACACGATTTCTTGACATCTGATTTTTTACTAAATCAATTCCTAAATTAATCACCTGCTGAACTCGAAAGAGTAAATCCTCAATGCTAATGTCTTGCTTTACTCGATAAGATGATCCATATATGCCCCGCTCGCGAAATCCAGAAAGATGAAGCGCTGCTTCTCTAAAAGTTTTAGATGGAATCGTTCCTGTATTGGTGCAGACTCCACCAACAGATTTATTTTTTTCAATAATTGAAACGCGTTTACCAATTTTAGCTGCTTGAATTGCGGCACGCTGACCCGAGGGGCCAGAACCAATAACAATAAGATCGTAATCAAATGAAGTCAATTTATTCAATCAATTTTCTTAGTAGCTTTCTTTATCATTTAAGAAATTGCTTCATTTAATTCTCTGCATGCAGATGGAATATCTTGTTCATAATTTTCCAATCACCATCCACTTTAAGTAGCGTAAAAAAATCAGTAAATTTGTGACCTGTCCAATTATCTGACTCTAATCTTACTGTTGCGATAGAACCTTCAATATCCATATGTGCGATCTTGGTGACGATATCAGTAGCAGGTCCATTTTCATCATTCCAATCAAAAAGCTTTTGGATGGGTCCCGCAAATAAATCACTTCCAATGTAACCAAAAATAGTGGCATCTTTATGAAATGCAGGCTTCATATCATCACCTTTACCTGATTTAGCTCCATCAATATAGTGTTGGATGGTTGATTCAATTAGTTTGAAATCATCATTATTCATTTAATCTTCCTTTTTAGATGGTATACCCATTAGTATACCCATTGAGAAAAGAGAGAGGATTTGAGATTACTGCTTTTTTACGTAAGTCATTGATTTAATTGGTCGGAGCGGTGAGATTCGAACTCACGACCCCTTGCACCCCATGCAAGTACGCTACCAGGCTGCGCTACGCCCCGAAAATTAAAACAATGATAAATTACTTTTTAAGCAGATCTATGATGTTGAGCAATTCGTCTTTAATCGATTTTATATTAAGACCGGCAAGTGAATTGGATTGATTGAGATTTTCTAAAGGCAACTCAACTTGACCCTGTGTGGTCACTTGAAGCTCTCTAGGCGGCTCAGCTTGCTTTACTTCTTTAACAAAATTTTTATCTTTAAGTCGCTGTTTAGCACCTTGAATCGTAAAGCCTTCGTCGTGCAAAAGCTCTCTAATTTTACGAATAAGAAGAACTTCAGGTATTTGATAATAACGTCGATTGCCACGTCGCTTGACGTCTTTGAGTTGATCGAACTCCTGCTCCCAATATCGCAGCACGTGCGCTTTGACGAGACAAAGCTCACTTACCTCTCCGATTGCAAAATATCTCTTTGAAGGTATTTCAGGTAAGACGGGTGATTTAAGCTTTCTTTCCAGAGTAGTTCTCTTCTACATTACTTTTTAGTTTTTGACTTGCGTGAAAAGTTACTACACGTCTTGCTTTGATTGGAATCTCTTCACCTGTTTTAGGATTACGTCCTGGTCTTTCTGATTTTTTTCTTAGTTCAAAATTGCCAAAACCAGATAATTTGATACTGTCACCATTTTCGAGTGCGTTGCGAATTTCTTCAAAAAAAGCTTCCACCATATCTTTGGCTTCACGCTTATTTAAACCTACGCGGTCAAATAAAATTTCAGATAAATCTGCTTTAGTTAATGTCATCACGGCCTACTTTTAAATCGGTATTAAATATGAGATTAGTTGCGGAGCGTTGCGCCAAATTGTTTTTCAAGTAATTCAACGATTTTTGATACGGAAAAGTCAACTTCACTATCAACTAATGTCTTTGAAGTATCCTGCATAAGTATCAGAAATGCAACACTTTTTTTGTTTTCAGCGATGCCCTTTCCTTGGTAAAGATCAAATAAAGCTATTCTATTTAGGCATGGAATTTTAGCCTTATACACTGCATCTAAAATTGAATCTACCTCGACTGATGCATCCACCACGATGGCAATATCTCGTCTTACAGGTAAGAATTTTGAGATATCTTCGTATTGAAACGCTTTATCTTGTAAAAGTATCTCTATTTTTAATTCAAAGATTAGGGGGGCTTTTGGAAGAGAAAAGTGTTGCTGCCATTTTGGATGTAATTTGCCTACCCAGCCTATTGACTGACCCTCTAAAAAGACTTCTGCAGATTGTCCTGGATGAAGAGCTAAAGGCGTCTTGTCACTTCTTTTAAATGTGAGTGGTTTGGATGTTAATCCTTCAACATGCGCTTTCATGTCATAAAAATCAATATCGCGTATCTTGTCGGACCATTGCTCAGGCATAAAGCTACCGTAACTTAATCCTGATATGACTTCAGTCTCAATAAAATCTTTTTTCGCACCTTGGAAGGTTTGTGCAATCTCAAAAATATTTAAACGCGACACTTGGCGATTTAAATTATAAGTTAAGACTTCAAGATGACTACCCCATAAAGATGATCGCATCGTTGACATCTGACTTGCGATTGGATTTTTTAATTGAATAGGATTTGAATTTCCATGAAATAATTTCTCAATCTCATCTTCAATGAAACTGTAAGTGACCACTTCATAAAAGCCGCGTGATATAAGTATCTCTTTAAGGTCGCGCTGAGAAGCTCCAGAACTTGGTAACATCGCCTGATGACTGACGGGATGATGAGAAGGTATTTTGTCGTAACCATACAAGCGAACTACTTCTTCAATAAGGTCTTCTTCAATTGCAATATCAAATCGATAAGAAGGGGGCGTGACTTTAAATCCTTCAATTGTCTTACTGATTTCAAAACCTAATTGATGAAATATGCGCTCAACATCTTGGCTGGGTACTTCAATACCTAAAATAGCATTTAATTTTTTAAGTCTTAGGTGAATTTCATTTCGCTTAGGTAAGGCATTGACAACTTCCGTGATTTCGCCTGCTTCACCGCCACAATATTCAATAATAAGAGATGAAGCGCGCTCTAATGCAAGACGTGTGTTTGCGAAATCAACACCACGCTCAAAACGGTAAGATGAATCTGTTGATAAATTATAAGCTCTCGCTTTACCAGCGATTATATTAGGATCAAAGAAGGCACTTTCTAAGAAAATACTTTGAGTCCTTTCAGTCACTGACGATGACATACCACCCATCACACCTGCAAATGCAATCGCACCTGAATTGTCTGCAATAACCAAATCTTTTTTAGATAATTTAATTTTTGTATCATTGAGTAAATGAATAGGCTCTTCAGACTTTGCAAATCTTACAATGACATCACCTTGCAATTGATCATGATCAAACGCATGAAGCGGCTGTCCAATTTCAAGTAATACATAATTAGTGATATCAACAATAGGGCTGATTGATTTAATATTGGAACGCTCAAGTCTCGAGATGATCCCATCAGGTAATGTTTTTGTATTGTCTACATTTTTAATGATGCGGCCACAGTAACGTGGGCATGCTGATTTTTCTTCAATGTGTACGTTTTTCTTTTCACTTTGCTTGATTGGATTGACTTCATAAGTAATAGGCGAAAGTGAAGAAGCACTGATGGCAGCTACTTCTCGAGCTACTCCCCATACACTTAAACAATCGCTTCGGTTAGGCGTTAATTTTAATGTCGTAATTTGATCATTAAGATCAAGCGCCACTCTCAAATCACTACCATTTTTTAAATCATGGCTTAATTCTAAAATGCCTTCTGCTTCTTCAGCTAATCCTAATTCCTTTAATGAACAGAGCATGCCGAATGATTCAACACCACGTACTTTTGCTTCCTTAATATCAATTGCAGGTAATTTAGCACCAACTAATGCACATGCCACTTTAATGCCTTGTCTTGCATTTGATGCACCACATACAATTTGTAATGTCTTATCACCAATATTGACATCACACACTTGAAGTCGATCTGCATCAGGATGTTTTTTAATTGAAACAATCTCACCTACCACAACGTGACTAAAAGATGCGCCTAGAGGATGAGAGTCATCGACATCTAAGCCTGCCATAATCATGACATGGTTAAGTGCATCACTATCAAGTGATGTATTGACGTATGACCTTAACCAATTTTCAGAAAATTGCATATTAAGATATCTTTAAATAAATTGCTGAAGAAAACGTAAATCGTTATTAAAAAAGTGGCGTAAATCTTGAACGCCGTAACGTAACATTGTTAAGCGCTCTATGCCTAATCCAAAAGCAAATCCTTGATATTGATTTGAATCGATACCTACATGTTTAAATACTTCTGGATGCACCATACCGCAGCCGCCAATCTCAAGCCAACCGCCCTTCCAGCTCATATCTATTTCAGCAGAAGGCTCTGTGAATGGAAAATAAGAAGGTCTGAAGCGTACTTTTAAATCTTTATTCTCAAAAAAGTTTTGGAGAAAATCTTCAATAACACCTTTAAGATCTGCAAAGCTTACTTGTTGATCAACCCACAAACCTTCAACCTGGTGAAACATCGGCGAATGTGTTGCATCAGAATCAACGCGATAAACGCGACCTGGCGAAATAATTTTAAGTGGTGGTTTATTTTTTTCCAAATGACGAATTTGCACAGGAGACGTGTGTGTTCTTAACACATAAGACTCATCAATATAAAATGTGTCATGCATCGCGCGAGCTGGGTGTGACTCTGGAATATTGAGAGCTGTGAAATTATAAAAGTCAGATTCAATTTGTGGGCCGTGTACTACTGAGAAACCAATCGAATGAAAAAGTGACTCAACGCGATGAAGTGTTTGTGTGACAGGATGCAGACTGCCTTGATCTTCTTTTCTTGAAGGTAAAGTAACATCTAATGATTCCTCTTCAAGCTGTTTAGCTTGTGAGGCATTTAAAATAGCTTCTCGTCTTTTTTCTAAAGCTTCTTCAACGTCTTGCTTAACGACATTGATCTCAGCCCCTACCTTAGGTTTTTCCTCTGCGGATAATTTACCTAATGATTTAAGTGCTTCTGTTAAGACACCAGTCTTACCTAGGTATTTGGCTTTTGCCTGATCAAGATCCGTCACAGACTGACACTGATCAAAATCTTCACGGGCTTCTTTTAAGGTGTGTTCGAGATTATTCATTGACTATCATTTTAATAAAAAAAAGGAGGCTAGAAGCCTCCTTTTAAAAATAATAATTTTTATGCTGCTCCTGAACCAGATTTAGCAATTTCGACAAACTTAGCAAAAGCTGCTTTATCGAATACTGCCATATCTGCTAATACCTTACGATCCACTTCAACAGAAGCTTTCTTAAGGCCATTCATGAAACGGCTATATGTAAGACCACATTCACGAGATGCAGCGTTAATACGCGCAATCCATAGTGTTCTAAATTGACGTTTTTTCTGACGGCGGTCACGGTATGCATACTGACCTGCCTTCATCACTGCTTGTTTAGCTATACGGTATACATTTTTACGACGACCGCGATAACCTTTAGCAAGTGCTAAAACTTTTTTATGTTTCGCTCTAGCGGTGACACCACGTTTTACTCTAGGCATATTATTCCCCTTATTGAGTTGGCATCATCGCGCGAACGCGTTTGATATCG
>CANMPB010000011.1 GCA_947499625.1 Methylophilaceae bacterium | reverse complement strand
TGCTGAAGCAATCATTGGCATTGCCACTGATAGACCAGCTACTAAACCAAGAGCTAACTTGATTTTGTTAATTTTCATATAAATCTCCATAGTTTTTACTAAGGGTTTTAAAAGAAGTAAACTCTCTCGTCACTTTAAAATTTTAAAGTGTTTTGCTTTAAAGACTTTTAAGGTGCTTCGAAGGCTTACTTTCAGCGCAATTTTACTTGCGCTTGAACAGTAATATATGCCTCTTTTTTTTAAATTGCAACAATTTCGTTACAATTTGTTAACATTTTTTTATGGCTTTTTTGACAAAAAACCTGATTTCAGCAATTTTTGTTAAAATAACCAATAAAATCAATAAGAAAGACAATTATTTCCTATGCCTACTGACTCTTTATATACCTTATACCCAGAGATATCACCCTATCATGCCACCTGGATAGACCGACCTCATGGGCACAAAGTTTATGTTGAACTTTCAGGAAATCCTCATGGAAACCCGATTATTTTCCTTCATGGAGGCCCTGGTGGAGGCACTAATCCTAAACAACGTCAGTTTTTCGACCCCAAACACTACCAAATCATTCTTTTTGATCAAAGAGGCTGTGGTCAAAGTAAACCTTTAGGTGAAGTCAATGGCAATACCACGGCAGATCTTATATCCGACATGGAAGCCATGCGTGAACATCTTCATATTAAGCACTGGATTATTTTTGGTGGCTCCTGGGGCAGCGCTTTAGCGCTAGCTTATGCCACCCAATACCCACAAACTATCAAGGCACTCATATTGCGAGGCATCTTCTTAAGTCGTAAAACTGAACTTGATTGGTTTCTAGATGAGGTCAAAGCTTTTTTTCCGGAAGCACATCAAACGCTTCTTCATTACTTACCAGAAAATAAACGTGACAACCTTATAAAAAATTATAGTGAGCTTGTATTTTCAAACGATTTAAAAATCAGCGGCCCTGCTTCCATTGCATGGAATCAATTCGAAGGCGGTCTTTTAAAATTACTGCCTCAAGTAGAAGAAAATAAGACGCTAACCGATGAAGATATACAAAATGAAATTGCACGCGCTCGCGTTCAACTTCATTACATCAAAGAAAAATGTTTTATTGATGGAAAAAAGATATTGGAAGAAGTTAAAAAATTAAAAGGTGTTCCTGCGACGATCATTCAGGGACGATACGATATGGTATGTCCTCCGATCACAGCTTATGAGCTTCACCAACACATGCCTCATGCCGATTTTATTATGGTGCCTGATGCGGGACACTCTGCGTCTGAGCCATCAATGACGCATGAACTCATTAAAGCTACAAATAGCTACAGAACATTATCCTGATGATTAAACTTCACCCTCTTTTTAAAAATCTTTATCAAAAAAAGGATGAATCACTTCCCGTTTTCATGATGAAAGAAACATTAGCAGGATGTAAACGCCACAATGTGTTTGGTTTAACTGCGTCTCTTTCTTTTTTTTCTCTCTTTGCTTTAATCCCAATGATTCTTCTCATTTTCTTTTTCTTAAGTCATTGGTTAGTCAATTCAGAATTTGCCTTAGGGAAATTAGCGCTTCTCACGAGCAATCTTTTACCGCAAGTAAGTAAAAAAATTATGCTTGAAGTCTACAAGATATCAAGCCATACCAAAGCATGGGGCATCTTAGGCACCCTGATTCTATTATGGGCAGCAACACCGCTCACAAGCTCGCTTCGCGCCAGTCTCCTTATTATCTCAGCCACTGAAGACAATCCATCATTCTTAAAAAGTAAGATTCGAGATATCGTCTCTATCATTGGCATTCTTTTTCTTTTCTTTCTTTTCACTCTGTCAGGTATGGTCATTCAAAAAACGGCTGTCCTTTTTAGTGAATATTTAAGTTTTGTTAACTCACAAATGATTTATTTTATAAGCTCATTTTCGTTTGTTGTTTTATCACTAACACTTTTTAATCGATTTTTCTTTCCGATTAAAATAGATGTAAAACATATTATTTTAGGTTCACTACTGACAGCATCCTTGTGGCTGATGCTCCGCTCAACGTTCGATATCTTTCTGTCTTTAAGTCATTCATACGGAACCTTCTTTGGCGGGATGCGAAATCTTTTCATTTCACTCATATGGTTATATCTGAATATTGCCTCTTATTTAGTTGGGGTGGAACTGATGGCGACACTTCATAAAAAAGACATGTTGTTATTAAAAAAATTATTTGACGACTCCATTCCGCTTTCGAGTTCTTTCATTCATTATCTTGCTTCACGTTACGGAAAAATTTACCGACAAAATGCAATGATTTTTGAGCAAGGTAATCGCGAACATAATGTATATTTTATTGTTCAAGGCTCGGTGAATTTAATTCAAGACGGTCAAATAATACGCTCTTTAAAAGCGCATGAATATTTTGGTGAAATGGCAGTTTTAAATGAAACGCCAACCATTGCTTCAGCGATGTCAACCTCTAACGAATCTGAAATCATTGCAATTCCAAAGGTGCATCTTGAAATGATGCTGGCGGACGAGCCTAAAGTAGCGATGAAATTTTTGAGGAAAATGTCTTTGCGATTGCAGCAACGTTAAAAGTTGGCAGGTTTTAAATCAAAAGCAATACAAATTCTTTCTTCATTAGAATTAAAAGGTATCGTTCGATGAAAAACAGAGGATGGGAAGAAAATAACATCACCGACCTGAGGCAAGTATAGTTTTTTTTCAAAGTCATCATGCATTCTCGGGTAATCATCGCCATCGATACTTAACTCAATACCACCTTCGTCAGGATGTTTTTTTTGTTGCGGAATTGACAAATAAACAGCGCCGCTGATCCAACCTTCCTCATGAATATGTGATGCAAGATGTCCGCCTGTTTGCATTTTGACAAACCATGAACTACTAAACTCAATCGTTTTTGGAAAAGCTTTAATAAACATAGAATCTTCATGCTTATAGTGGTCAAAGTATTTTTTAATAAGCAATGTAATTTCTTCTGCCAATCTTTTAAATGAAGGATCTTTTCGTTTAAAAAGATTGCCTGATGATTGAATGCCATTGACTAGGCGACTTTGCATGCGCTCTGAAATATCAGCTTCAGTAATATCACTTAAGAGTGATTGCAATAAGTTATCCTTAGGATCTTTTAATGCATCCACTTGACCGTGAAACGCAAAATGGAGTGGGTCTGGACAAAAATTGTAGCGATCTTTTTTGTGAAAGTTTTTTGCAAAATGTGTTGAAAGAGTTGCTAAAAGCGGTGAGGTATTTTTTTTACCCATCGCCACACTTAATTCTTTTTCGAAGATATCGAATTGTTTTGTCTTATATAAACAGTAAAGGGCTCGCCCTTCCCAGTCGTTTAATTGAGAAGCTTTATAAAACTCATAAGCATCTTGAAATTTTTTGTTGTCGTGCAGGAATGTTGCAAGATTGTAATTGGCAATTGGATTTTCTGGATTGATTGATACAGCTTCTCTTAACCATCGATTAGCTTCCGCAATTTCACCTTGGTGCCATAACGCATCACCGATGACTGAACAAACTTCTGCGTCCTGTGGATTTTTCTCTATCGCTTTTCGGTAAGATTGGATAGCCTCTTCTAAATGTCCCTGATTACGATATGCATTGCCTAAATTAAAATGGCCTCGTGCATGATCTTGAATTTTGAGTGATTGCTTAAACGACTGAATGGCTTGGTCAAATTCACCCTGTACCAAATAGACAGTGCCTATACTGCCATGTGCCTCATAAAATCCTGGCTCTAATTCAATCGCTTTTTGATAAGCACGTAAAGCTTTTTCGAATTGTGATGCACTTTGGTATGCGATGCCAAGATTAAAATAGGCCACTACTAAATCGGGTTTAATCTGAATTGCTTTTTGATAATTTAGAATTGCGCCTTCGCTATCACCCATTTGGTATAAGACTGAACCTAAATTAAATTGCATTTCTGCAAATTGTGGTTGAATCTTTAAAATATTTCGATAGCTATCTGCAGCCTCTTTAAATTTGTTTTGTGCCTCTAAAGACACGCCCAAAACATTATGCAAAATTAATTCTTGTGGAAAATCTTCTAATAAAGCTTTCGCTTTTTTTTCCGCTAAAGCGAATTGACTTGATTGATGAAGTTGAATTAAATCATTAGCATCTGATGATTTGAATACCTTCATGTCGATCCCATTTAATGATGCGGTGTATCTTCTGCAATTTTATCCATAATCGCAAAAAGAACGCCTGAAACAATAAAGGTCATATGTATACCCACCATCCAAGCCATTTGTGTGTTCGTTAATATCTGACCTGGTGTAGATGCATGCATAAACGCTTTTAAAAGATCAATCGCTGAAATAGCTACAATCGAACCAATTAATTTAAGTTTTAACCCTGAGTAATCTACTTTGCCCATCCAATGTGGTTTATCTTCGTGATTGTCCACATCAATTTTAGATACAAAATTTTCATATCCGCTAAAAATAACCATAATGAGAAGATTGGCCACAAGTGTCATGTCAACCAAAGCAAGTATAGACAAAACAATTTCTCGTTCTGGCGTATCAACCACTGTTATGACTATATGAAAAAATTCTTGTCCAAATTTTACAAACAAACACAAGAGGCCGCCTACTAATCCTAAGTACATAGGCGCTAGAATCCAGCGACTCTTAAATACGACTTTCTCAAGAATTTCTTCGATTTTCATGCAAGCTCCATTGGTTATCGTTAATTGGACAAATCATATCATTACTCAGCCATTGATATCTTTGAGTAATGATTGAAAAAAACTACTATTAGGATACTATTTTATCTTTACTTTCGTAAGTCATGTAATGTCAAACGATTCAATTATTATTCATGGTCATCTTTTAAAAGAAGCGCGAGAAGATTTAAATCTTTCTGTGGAGGATGTCGCTCGTCAGTTAACGTTAAACAGCAAACATATCATCTCGATGGAGGAAAATAAGAAAGATGGCTTTGTATCCACCTCAATCAAACTGATTTCTGTCAGAAAATATATAGCTTTTCTTGAGCTAGATATTGATTCAGTCATTGAACATAAGAAAAATAAAACAAAGTCTTTGTTGCTCCCTGATCCTGAAATTGACAAAGTTCTTGATAGAGCCCAACATCCGGCCAATAAGAAAGTGCTCCTTCTATTATTAAAAATAAAATTATTCTTTTTATGGGCAAAAACACACATTAGAGTACGGTATATTTTTTACTTTATTACTTTTCTTTTTATGTCTAACTTTTTGATTGGCGTGTATCAAAAATATACTGTCGCTCACAAAAACTTTGAAGGGCGCGAAGTCGATTTGCCCAATATAGATTTGCTCCCTAACGACATTGCGACTTATGAAATTAAACCTGGCGAGCAAAAATCGGAAATGTACGAAGCACTCCCCATTCAAATTAAAACACTAGAAGAATATAAAAAAGATAGCGCAGAGATTGCAATTAAAATGTGCGGGCAAGTGATTTCAAAACCAATTACACAAATTTCATCTCCTACTGATCCTCTTAAACCTGGTGATTACTTCCACATCATTTCAAAAGGCCAACAAACAATTTGTATATTAGATAGCAAGGGTAAAGAGGATAAGTATGTGATGACTGAAGGTCAAAAATTAACTTATCGAAGCGCAGAGGCCCCTTTTAAACTTGTGATTAATCCCGAACTTAGTGAAATTTTTTATGAAGGCTGGCTAGTTAAACTCAAACCTGAACAGAGTTACATTCAACTGAATCCTAAAACCTATAATTAAAATAGACTTATTTAAATTTTCTAACAGCGCCTGTTACTACACCCCATATTTGAAACTGAACCCCTTCTAACACCTCAATCGGACTAAATGCTTCGTTTGCAGGCAGTAAGCGTGGAGAGCCATTTTTATTTTTAGCTAAAGTCTTGACCGTAAATTCACCGTCTAATGATACCAATACAATATCGCCGATAGAGGCTTCCTGAGATCGGTCTACAATTACTACATCATCATCATGGATACCAGCGTTATCCATGGAATTTCCTTTAATGCGCACAAAAAATGTCGTATCAGCTTCTCGAATAAGATAATCATTAAGATCCATTCTTTTCTCAACATGATCATCTGCTTGGGACGGAAGCCCTGCGGGCACCTTGTGTTCAAATAGAGGAATCTTAGTTTTAGTCATCACCTCATTCACCAAATTTATCGATACCACATTGGAAATTTCTTGGATCTTCCTTTTGGCGTAAGCCTCTAGGATGTTTGAAATCACAGCAGTTTGGCTTTCTGGCACTCTGACTAAAGTCGTCTTCTCACCAAATTTTCCGGTGCCTGATTTTCGCCCAGCACCTGGTCTTTTACCGCCTCGAATAGGAACAATTTTTTTCATTTGAATATTGTAACAAGAATCAAATGAAAAGAAAGCTTTATTTTGAATTAAGTGGATATCGACAGAACCCTTATCTATTGCGAAAAAAATTGAATATGACTGTTGACAAGGCTTAAAAATCAATGCAAAGTACGCCTAGACCTTCTATGACGCTGTCATTTCAATGGTCTTACATATCTTAATTTACATTTGGAGGAATTATGAATAAAGGCGAACTAATCGAAGCAGTTGCAAAAGTAGCTGGTTCAACAAAAGCAGACGCTGGTCGTGCAATTGATGCAACACTTGCAGCTATCACTAAAGCACTTAAAAAAGGTGACGTAGTAACACTCATCGGCTTTGGTACTTTTAAAGTTTCTAAACGCGCTGCACGAGTTGGCCGTAACCCACAAACTGGTAAAGAACTTAAAATACCAGCACGTAAGGCTCCAACATTCAAAGCAGGTGCTGCGCTTAAAGCAGCAGTGAACTAAGCTTAGAATTAGTTATTCATATAAAAGCGCTTGGGTTTAAACCCAAGCGCTTTTTTTATGCCTTAAAATAAAGCGCTATGCCTTTTAAGAAAATATCAAAGAAGATATTCGATTAGGGGGTGCTGAGATTCTCTTAAAAGACTGGGATAGATCACACTTAATCAAAAGAATAAAATCTCGTATTGCGTATTTTATTATTCGGATAAGTTTAGGGGTCGATAATATTTAAGGCATGCCACAATCATGGCATTTGCCCTTGACTGAAGAAAAACCTTTCACAGTTGACAATCCTTTAACATTGGTAAAAATGGCACCATCTACAATAGCATCGGTTAAATTTGCATTGGTAAGATCGGCCCCGGTTAAATCTGCTTTACTCAGATCGGCACGGTACATATTCGTATTTTGTAAATTTGCCTCTCTTAAATCACCAAATATAAAACTCGCAATATTTAAATCGGCACCCTCAAAATTTGTTTTAAAAAATTTACCCCCCACTGAATCAAATTTCATTTGTCCCATCGGTTGATTGCCTACGTCTAAACCAAATTGACCATATTTGATGGTAGCGCCTGACATATTCACCGCGCCCAACGTACCAATCATACGAGCTCTTGTTAAATTAGCGCCCTTAAAATTAGTATCGCCAAAAATCGCCTGAAAGATAGTTGCTTCAGTTAAGTTAGCGCCTGAAAAGTTTGCTTTTTCAAGGCGTGCTAAATTCAAATAGGCTCTTTGCATATTAGTGTTTGCTAAATTAGCACCTATAAGATTGGCGCCAAAGACGCTTGTATTGAGCATTTTGCAGTGGCTTAAATCCAAGCCATTCATATCTAGATAACCCAAATCCTTATTAGAAAAATCACAATCAGGACTTTTGATTTCTTTCAGCAAGTCCTCTTGAGATATCTTTTTACGATCAACTTCTTTATTTTTTTCGTAAAAAACTTCAGCTTTTTTAATAAACTCATCCGGTGTTTTTAAAAAGATATCTTTACTTACCTCGCTGCCAAAGCAATAAACCTTACCTTGATAATTTGAATTTACTGAGCAATCAGTTTTAAGGAAATGCCCTTCAGATAAACTTAAGAGGCAGTAATTATCAAACTCGCCTGCGAAAGCTATATTTGTAATAAGGAGTAGAAATAATATCCAATATTTCTTTAATAACATGACAATACATCCTAAAGATTTTGATTTATTATAAACCTTTATCATTTCATATTTTTTATTATGTCTAACAACAAATATACAGTTCTTATCACTGGGGCGAATAGGGGATTAGGCCTTGAATTCGTCAAACAGTATGCTTTAGATAATTATGAAGTCATCGCATGTACCAGAAAGATAAATAAAAACGATGATCTTCATCGACTTCAAGCGTCTTTTGAAAATATGTCTATTCACACTCTTGATATTGAAAATTTTCTATCAATTGATCAATTTGCAAAAACATTAAAAAAACCTATTGATATTTTGATTAATAATGCAGGCCTTTATCCAAATAGCTCATTCGATGATATGAACTATGAAGCATGGCTTAATGCTTTCAAAATCAATACACTTGCTGCATTTAAAATGACAAAAGCTTTTCTACCTCACCTTAAAAAAGGCGAATTAAAAAAGATAGTATCGCTCACAAGCAAGATGGGAAGTATTGAAGACAACTCAGGTGGTGGTGAATATCTTTATCGATCAAGCAAAACTGCACTTAATATGGTGATGAAAAGTTTATCCATTGATTTAAAACCTTACGATATGGCACTTATTACGCTTCATCCAGGATGGGTTAGAACAGACATGGGAGGGCCTAACGGACTCATTGATGTGGATGAGAGTGTTACTGGTATGAAGCGTCAAATTGATAAACTCTCAATTAAGACTACGGGTCAATTTATTGCTTACGATGGCAAAAAAATTCCTTGGTGATAGAAACACTTTCAAGTCATCACATTAAAAGATCTGTCGAGTTTTTATCTAATCTCGATAAAGACTGGCAAGATTTAATAAAGAAGGTGGGTTCTTGTCATTTAAAAAAATCATCAGAGCTCTCTCCTTATGAGTCTCTTTTAAAAACAATCGCATACCAACAGCTTAATACCAAAGCAGCTGAAACCATTTTTCAAAGATTCTTATCTCTATTTGACGGTTATTTTCCTAACGCACATGAGCTTATTAAAACTGATCCAATACTCATTCGCGAAAGTGGTTTTTCTCAAACAAAAACAGAAACACTGCTTCTTATTGCTGAAGCCTCTCTGAATAAAGTTATTCCTGAGGAAAAGGAAATTATTTATTTAAATGATGATGAGATTATTGAAAGATTGAGTTCTATAAAGGGTATAGGTGTTTGGACTGCGCAAATGTTACTTATATTTCATTTAGGGAGGTTAAATGTTTTACCCATTCATGATCTGGGTATTCAAAAGGGCTTCCAAACTCTAAAAAGATTAGATGCCCTCCCAAAACCCAAACTATTACTCATAGAAGGTGAAACATGGAAACCTTATCGCACTATTGCCAGCTGGTATTTATGGCGAGCTAATTAATTTCTAATACAAAGGCGAGGTTGTGGCTTGCAAATACAGTACATATCACTTGAGGATAAAATAGTAATATACCCATCTCGATAAAAAGAAAAAAGCCACTTATAAAGTGGCTTTTTTAGTTTAAAAAAAAATTAATCTTTATCTACGCTATCTTCAACGACTGTCCCTGTCTCTGCATCGCATTCAATTTCCCAATGTTTACCGTCAGCACCTTGAATATCAATATCAAATATAGGTCGACCATCCTCTGTTTCCATTTGAATTCCTACAATCGCTCCAGGATGTTTTGCTAATGCTGTTTTCATACAGGCGCTCATCACTTCATTATGTTTTTTTAAGTCCGCAATCACTGGTCTATCCTCATGCTTATAGTCGTTGCCATACAATAAAACAGCTCCGACCAGAACCGCCACAATTACAAGGGCTAATATAGCAAAATATTTTTTCAAAGTATTCTCCTTAATTTAAATGCGTTGTAATATTAGAGCTAAAATTAAAAAACCACTTACAAAAAAGTGGCTTTTTTAAAAAAGCTGAGACTTAATCTTTATCTACATTAATTTATTATTAGAGTATTTATTAAAGAATTTTCTGCCCTGCGAATCAACTGCCATGACTTTTAAATCACCTTTAATTTTTGGTGAATCAAAACTAAAAAATGGATTTTCAGAGGTACTGCCCCCACCAAATTCAGCACTCCAAATTTCTTTTTCATTATCTGTGACACTTACATAACTCAAATGCCACTCTTGCAAGATAAAAAGTCCTGTGTGATTACTTAAATTAGCCTGAAATCCATTATGTTGAGGATGTTTGATAAATACAGAAGCTCTATTATCTGTATGCAACACTTTCATAGCCCCAATTTCTTTAGACACCGCATCGGCGTCATAAATAGTCCCCGCAGAACAGCCACCTGCTGATCGAATTGCTACTTGATTGTAAAAAAATTTACCATTTTCATCTTCTGCAATCACATCCACATAACTGTCTTGTTCCATGCGAATATGAGTTTTAAAAGTAAATGGTGCAGTTTTAGGGTACATCGTCAATGCTAGAGATCCAATGCCAGGTAATTGATGCGGATTACCTTCAACGACTACTGAAATTTTTTTATATTTTTTCTTCGCTGTAAAATTAAAAGGGACTTGAGTACCATCTAGCGCTCTCTTAGCGACGTCAAATGTGATGTCATCTGATTTGGTTAAAGATTTACCTTTGAAGTATTTATCTACAACACCATCTAAATGATTCGGTGTTTCGGCGTGAGCATTAAAAGCTGCGAGAATGGTTATTAAGCACATCGAAATTAAAAAAACTATTTTTTTCATCATTTTGCTTTCCTTAACATTTCCATTAAGACAACTAAATATAATGCTCTTAAATGCCTAAAAGTCAACAAAACAACCATTTATATTATATTACCCACGATATCCGGGCTTTACCAATTTAAGGTGAATATCACTAATAACTTTTTCTTTGAACCCCCCCTCGCAATAAGCCAGGTAAAAGTGCCACATTCTAATAAATACTTCATCAAATCCTAAAGCCCTGACCTCTTTTATATGGGCAAAGAAAGCCTCTCTCCACAAGGCCAACGTTCTAGCGTAATGATCACCAATATCTTCAATATTATAAATTTTCAAATCAGAAGACTGCGCAATGCTATTTTGCAGAGCAGTCAGAGAAGGAATACAACTACCAGGGAAAATATGCCTTTGAATAAAATCAACTGATCGTTTAGCTTTTTCGTAGCGTTGGTCTGCAATTGTAATAGTTTGTATGAATGCAATACCATCAGGTTTTAATAAATGAGCACACACTTCAAAGTAAGTATCGTAATAATGATACCCAACAGCTTCTAACATCTCGATAGAGACTAATTTGTCATAACGGCCTTTCAAATGACGATAGTCTGAAAGTAATACTTTAATCTTATGCGTTAATTTTAAATCTTTAATTTTTTGTTTTACATAGAGGTACTGTTGTTTTGAAATAGTTGTAGTAGTGACTTTGCATCCATAATTTTGCGCGGCATAAATCGCAAAGCCTCCCCAGCCAGATCCAATCTCAATAACATGGTCATGGACTCTCAACTCAAGCCCTTGGCATACTTTTTCTAATTTATGAATAGACCCTTTATAAAGAGAATCATGAGGATTTTTAAACACTGCGGATGAATACATCATGGTTGTATCTAAAAACAGTGAGAAAAAATTATTGCCTAAATCGTAATGCTTAGAAATGTTAACGCGGCTTCCTTTCACTGAATTTTGATTTAGATAGTGCAAACATTTAAGAATGGGTTTCAGAAAAACATTAAATAAGCCTTCTAACTGATCCATTGCATTTTGATTGATCGCCATAATACGAATGAGCTTAGTTAAATCATTTACAGACCAAAACTTTTGCATAAAAGCCTCACTAACACCTATAGAACCTCCGAAAGCAAGCGCCCCATAAAATCTTGGATCATGGACAGTTATATGAGCACTTAAACTTCCTTTGCTTCCGAAAGAAAATTTTTTAACCCCCTCTTGAATAGAGATGTGGCCTATATCTATTTTCTTTAACTGATTGAAAACAAGCAATCTCGCGAAATGATGTAAAAGATTTTTCATAGTCATAATTAAAATTTTAGGGGTGTGGAAAAAAAGTAATGCCTTTTATCTTCAAACATAAAGCTTGCCAATAAATTGAAAAAATTGTCTTAAAAGTTTCAGGGGGAAATCTAAAAAGTAAAAAAGTAAGTGATTGCGTCGTTAATGGTTTTTTTTGAAGTCTCATTGATGCATTGAAAATATATTGTTTATCATGGATGTTGTTCATAGACACTTCTATCTCCTGCCCAGGCTCTTTAAAACTCCACTGATATTGAATATCCATAGGCATAAAAGGTGATACATGAAAATTTTTCCTAAATTCGAAAGTTTTAATCGGTTGTTTTATATTTCTACAGTCATGAACATAAGCATGATTTTCATTCCAAGGCGTATTGGTAATATGCGACACAATAACTTCTAACTTATTTTTTGTATTAAAGCAGTAATAAAAACTCACCGGATTAAAACAATACCCAAAATAACGTGGACTTGTAAGTAAATATATCTTTCCCTGATGATTGAAATGAAGCTCTTTTCTAATTTCATCTTGGATAGATTTTTTTAAGTTAGTTTTTTTGTTCCCAAAATAATCTGATCTCAAAAAGCAGCCAAGATTAAAACGGTTATAACTCCAAAAAAAATTATCTGAAAATACACTTTTTACATTGTCTAAATCAAGATAAAGCAAGCGAATCTGGTACTCGAAGGCATGCTTTTTAGGCTTTGTCCGCGCATGTTTGAGTGTACCTTCATAAATGGCATTCATTTCTATAACCCATGTAAGTCATTAAACTGCTGAATCGCATCTAAGGCACTTTTGACGCCATCTTCATGAAATCCATTGCCCCAATAAGCCCCCGCAAAAGAAGTGCGATTCATTCCAGAAATAAGATGATAATTTGATTGGGCCCCTATACTTTGGAGACTATATTGCGGGTGGGCATAGGAGAGCTTCTTAATAATTTTCTTCTTATTAATTTTTTCTTGTGGATTTAATGTCACTAATATCGGTACAGTTGTTACTAAATTTTGCAAAATATTCATATTGTATGTAAGAGATACAGGTGAATGAATGTTTTGATTAATATGATAATTCCATGCCGCCCAAGCAAGCCTCCTTTTTGGCATAAAGCTCTCGTCATAGTGCAAAATGACTTCATTATCTGTATAGGGTATTGCTCTTAAAGTATTTTTTTCATCTTGAGTAGGGCTTTTAATTAACTTTAATGCCTCATCACTATGGCATGCAAAAAATACCCAATCAAATTTTTCAGAACGATCGTGAAGTTGAATCACCACATGATCACTTTTTCTATCAATCGACTGAATTTTTTCATTGAGTTTAATTTTACTCGCAAAAGATGCAATCAACTTTTGCACATAATTCACTGAACCACCACTTATGGTAAGCCACTGTGGCCTGTCATTGACATTCAACATGCCATGATTATCGAAAAAACGTATAAAAAATTTTGCGGGGAATTCCATCATGGTTTTATAGTTGGATGACCATATAGCAGAACCCATAGGCAATATATAATATTTTTTAAAAAAATCTGAGTAAGCTTCTTGATCAAGATATTCACCTAAACTTATTTCTTCATTGCTATTTAAAAGTAATGTTGAGCTTTTATTAAACCGAAGGATTTCTTTGATCATCTTATAAAAAACTGGGCTTATAAGATTTTTCCTTTGCGCAAAAAGTGTATTCAAATTTGTTCCGTTGTATTCAAAATCTTTTTGGCTGTCTTTGACACTAAAACTCATAGCGCTATTTTCATATGGCACTTTAAGTTCATGTAAGAGATTTAAAAAATGAGGGTATGTTTTTTTATTAAAGACAATAAAACCTGTATCTACATGAAACTTTTGGCTAAACAACTCGACTTCATGGGTATGAGAGTGACCCCCTACTCTTGAGTTAGATTCAAATAGTGTAATTTGATGATTCGAATTTAAGTGGTAAGCAAGTGTATTACCAGAAATACCTGATCCTATAATTGCTATCTTCATGACTAACTATCAAGATGTTCTATTTTTTTAGATTCTCGGATATTGTCAGAAACAGTGCGGACATCCCATATCAAGCCCATCATTGCTAAAAATTTCAAAACGTAATAAGTTAAATCTACTTCCCACCAATAAAAGCCTTGTCTTGCAGAGCCTGGGTAATGGTGGTGGTTATTATGCCAGCCTTCGCCAAACGTCAAAATTGCAATAATAAAATTATTACGGCTAGTGTCTTTAGTTTCGTATCTCTTTTTTCCCCATTGGTGGGCCGCAGAATTCACTAAAAAAGTGGCGTGATAAAGCATCACTGTAGAGAGTGAAAATCCCCAAATTAACAATTGGAATCCATCCGTATTTAATTGCGGCTCATATTGATTCAAATAATGGCCAATAATAAATAAGCTGATAGATAATGCTAAAGGCATTAAAAGATCAAACCGGTCAATGATTCGCAATTCTGGAAATCTTATGAGTTCTCGAATAAATTTTGTATTAGTCACAAAATTTGATTTGGTTAAAAACCATCCCATATGACTCCATAAAAAGCCGTGCTCTTTGGGGGAATGCTTATCTTCTGGTGTATCAGAGTGTATATGATGGCCTCGATGATGAGCAGCCCACCAAAGAGGTCCTCTTTGCACTGCAGTAGCACCGATCATAGCGAAAAGAAGCTGAACAAAACGGGAGGTCTTAAAAGTTTTGTGAGAAAAATAGCGATGATAGAAACCTGTGATCGCGAACATGCGAATGGCAAAAAGAAAGATGCATACTATAAAAGCAGTCCAACTAAATCCTACGATCACAATTAATAAACAAGACAAATGAAGAAGAACGAATGGAATAACTCTCATCCAATCAATTTCCTTACCAGATGTGATGGATGCATACTTTTCTTCAAGAAAAGAATTGTCAAACCAGAAAAATAATTTTTTAAAGAATTTACGCATCATTAATTTGAATGTTCAATCCAACGTATTTTCTTAATGTCGTAACCATCATCTTCAATTTTTTTTACTAAGTTTTTTAATATATCTTGATCTATCTTTTTTTGGCGTGACATGATCCATACATAATCACGATCATCTCTTGCAATAATAGTGTTTTGATAATTTTGATCTATATAGACAATTTTATACTGTGCTTTGATAGGCCATATAAATTGCATACCCCATAAAGCATTGCCAGAGCCTTTCACAACAAAACCTTTAGGGTGGTATGTTTTAAGGGGTCCGGACAAAGATCCCTCATTGAAAGTGAAGGTCGTACCGATCGTGCCATCTTCATTTAATTCATAAGACTCGATGGCATTAAATGCATTTTTTTCAATAAAGGTTGGAATATGGGCAATAACAAACCATGGCCCCATAAATGCCTTTAAATTTACTTCAGGAACCGTTTTGATGGGAGCTTGAGCCATACATCCATTCAATAATAAAAAAAATGCTACCAATAGGGTAAATTTATATCGCATATTATGCCTTCCAGAATCGAGGAATTAAAGTATTTACTTTTTTCTTGTAAGAATCGTACCCATCAAATTTTTTAATGAGATTAGCCTCAAGAAGAGTCACGCCTGAAAACCTTAATATTAAAAAGGTCATAAAAAGTGGCGCTATCAAATTAAAATGAATCCCTGTCACAAGGGTTGTAATAAAAAAGCCCCACCACACCAAAAGCTCACCAAAATAGTTTGGATGGCGACTAAATTTCCATAACCCTGATTGTAGGAGCTTTCCACGATTTTTTATGTCGTTCTTAAATAGCATTAATTGATAATCAGCGATTGATTCATACACAATCCCAAATAGCGTCAATGAAAAACCTAATATATCCAACCAAGTTAAAGGATGATCATTTTTTATGGCAATAAAAAGAATCGAACCCACTACCCATGAAAGGATAGATTGCAGCCCAAAAATAATATATGCACTTTTATACCTAAAATTGGGTTCGTTATTTTGTCTAATTTTTAAGTAACGCGCATCTTCTGATTTTCCCCAATTTCTTATAGTCAGATAAACCGCAAGGCGAGCCCCCCACAAAAAAACTAATAAAAGAACTAGGGTAGTCCTTAATGACGGCGTAAATGCTGTATAAAAATAAAGCGCATTGAGTATAAAAAATAAACCCCACATAGTATCAACATGAGTAACATTATTTTTTTTAAGGCTGATGAGCCAGCCAAAGTAAGCAAATAAGATATTAATAAATAATGCATTCAAATATATCATGTGCGAAATCCATTCCATTTTTCTGCAATGTACAAGCAAACTGGGGTTAAGAATGCCCAACCAAGTGCTAGGGCATATATTGAAAAATGATTCGTAAGTTGTACAGCATTTAATTGCTCTGCCGCAAAATAAGCAACAGGCCCGCCGATAAACCCAAATAAAATAGCTAACACCATATTAGATTTAAGCCAGCTCATCGAGAGATTAAGCGTGGTTGCAAATAACCCCCACATAGCGACAATCCAAATAGGTACAACATAATCAATAAATTGATTTTTATAGGCTACTAGATTCGTAATTAATAACAACTGATCAAATATTGAGCCTAAGAGCATGATAATAAATAGCAGCATAGTGGCTTCTTTTTTCCGCGAGGCTTGCATAATATGGACTAATAAAATCAAAGCAACAACCGTCATAGATAAAGGTAGGTTTTGATGAGCCGCTCCCCATACCGAGACGAACCAGCCTAGCTGAAAAAGTACAAAATTAATTAATTTCATTTATTTTTTTGGTCTCTCAAATTGGTAATGAGTGACCCACCATTCCTGGCCATCCCTATATCCAAACAATTCGGCACAGGCCATATAAAAAATACGCCATCGATTAAACCATTGTGTCGCATATTGATTGCCGTAAGTTTTTCTAAGAATAGGATAAATATCCGATTTCTTTTGATCCATATTGTCTAACCATGCATTCGCTGTCTTTTCATAATGCGTTCCATCCCAGCACCATTTTTGATTTAGCTTTAAATGCTCTTGAAAATGTAACGGTAGATCATCGCTTGGCATCATGCCACCTGAAAAGAAAAATTTGCTCATCCAGTCATCCTTGTCTTTTACTTCAAATGCATAAGGTGTATGTTGATGCACAAAAATATGCATAAAGAATTTGCCACCGGGCTTTAGCCAGTCATGAAGCATTCGATAAAGTTTTCTATGATTGCGCATGTGCTCGAACATTTCAATTGAGACAATACGATCAAAAGCTTTTGGAATCTTAAAATTTTTAGGTTGGAATCGATTCATATCGCATGTGATGACATGAATATTTTTAAGCTTTCTTTTTTTGGCTTCGCTCTCAATAAAAACTCTTTGGCTGTTTGAATTAGATACCGCACATATTTGACTTTTCGGGTACTTGTGAGCCATAAAAAGCGTTAACGAGCCCCAACCACATCCGAGCTCTAAAATAGTTTGTCCATTTTTTAAATCAGCATGTTCTGCACTAATATTCAGCGCATTAAATTCTGCATCGTCGAGATGATTCGTATCGCTGGCCCAATAGCAACTACTGTATTTTTTATGTTTGCCCAAACAAAAATCAAAAAAAGAAGACGGTACTTCATAGTGTTGTTTATTGGCAAGATGCGGGACTAATGCGATAGGCGATTGATCCATACTTTTCAAAAAAGTACTTTTTAAATCTTGTGATTTTTCTGAATCCTGATCGCTGATTTCATCAAGACGCTTCTTTAAAAGCTGTCTTATACCAAAGCGAATAAGTAAATCTGGAAGCCACCCTTTTTCTGCAAGTAATAGAGCTTGTTTTAACATAATGAAGTATTTTATTAGGATTTATAGATAACAAATCTTACTTTAACTTATCTAATTTATTCAAAATAACTTCTGCAAGACTTGTATTTAATTGATTGACCTTTTTTTGAATATTTTGTAGGGTCGCTACATCTTTTTCAGATGCAGCTATTTCTGCTAACCCCATCATGGCATCTACATGTCTAGGGTTTATTTTTTCAGCCTTCGAAAATGCCTCTTTCGCGGCTTTAAGATCTTTTTTTCCTTGGCCAGCTAACCCCAAAAAATACCAAGCATCAGATGAATTCGGCTCTTCTTTAATCCACAAATCTGAAATAGACTTAAGCGCATCCCATTCTTTATTTTGGTAAGGGATCACCACTTTCATAAAATAAGGCTTTTGTTCAAATGGCAAAGCCCAAAAAGGAACATCTAAAGTTTTAAGTGATTTAGCATCGGGCTCCTTCATAAGCTTTTTAACCCACTCTACTGGCAAGCTGTAAAAAAAACCCTGTGGTCCTGGGCTTTTAAATGTTGTAATCCCAATTAAGTTATATTTCTCATCAAATAGACCGCCGCCACTTGAACCAAGAGCAAAGGCTGCATCCGACCGAATAATGACACTACTATCTAACTTATGCATCGCCTTAACGGAGCCATAAGATGGTTGTGGCACATTGCTCCCATTTGGATAGCTAACACTAAATACATCTTCTTCATATTGCAGTGTTTGACTATTGCGAAGAGGGACTGGCGTAAATGGTAATTCTTCAAACTTTAATAAACATAAATCATGTTTCCAATCAGCCTTAAATGCGATCGGCGTAAATACATTATCATATTTAGAAATATTGGCCCCCAATGTATTCGCAATAACATGGCAATCGGTCGCAACATACTCTTTACTCACAACAACACCTGTTCCAGTGCCTGAGGAGCCATCGGGAAGATCGACATTAACGACTACAATTGAATTATTAAGCTCTAATAATTTTTCAAAAGTGGGAATAGCTTCTGCTTGAGTCACAATGAGCAACAAAAATAAACTTATAATTTTTTTCATGGTCAATAGGACTCTTTAATTTAAATATCGTTCATAGTGGTATCTTAAAAAAATGACAATTAAGAATGTTCTCGGAACAACATTAGAAGTCTGTAATCTTAACCCTATCACAGGATTTACAAGAAATGGATGCTGTGAAACAGGCCCCGAAGATATTGGCCAGCACACAGTATGCGCAGAAGTCACCCAAGAGTTTCTCCAATTCTCCAAGTTACAAGGCAACGACTTGATGACTCCGAGACCCGAGTTTAAATTTACGGGGCTTAAAAAGGGAGATCGTTGGTGTTTATGTGCCACCCGATGGCTTGAGGCTTTAGAAGAAGGTATTGCACCCCCCGTCGTTTTAGAGGCGACTCATGAAAAAGCTTTAGAAATTATTGATCTTGCAGAACTCAAATACCACCAAATAAGGTAAACCATGGCTTATAACGTAAAAGAAATAGAAGGAAAATTAACGCTCAAATGTACATTCTGGTCTTACATTTTTCCTTCGATTGAAAGAAAATTCGTAACGCAGAATTTTGATGAGTCAATTCGTATAGCAAATGAAATTGCAAAAATTGCGAATCACCTCAATCATCATCCGGAGCTCGTATTAAAACATAACGCTCTGATCATAAGAACTCATACCCACAGCGTATCTGGGATTACAGATAAAGATTTTGAATTAGCAGAAAAAATTGATCAATTACTCTTAGCTTAAATTTTGTTATTTAAGCGTTTTTAAATCCTCAATAATTTCTTGACTGTGTTTTGAGGTATCTACGCTGAGATAGATTTTTGCAATTTTGCCTTGAGGGTTAATTAGATAGGTATATCTTTTAGCAAGCTTTATCACTAAAAAGTTGTTTAATGCACCGTAGCGACTTGCAACCTCCCCTGAAGCATCTGATAGAAGAGGAAAAGGTAAATTATATTTTTCAGCAAACTTCTTATGAGAAAAGCTATCGTCAATACTCACACCAACCACTTTGGCACCTAAGCTCTCTAGAAGTTTAAAATCATCTCTAAAGTGACAGGCCTCAGTAGTGCACCCAGGTGTATCATCCTTCGGATAAAAATACAGAACAACCCATTGACCCTTATAGTCATATAAACTGACTTGATTGCCTTGGCTATCTGGAAGTGTAAAAACTGGTGAGTCATCGCCTATCTTTAAAGTAGGCGCTGCCATGACATTTGCTCTAAGAAAATAAAATACTACAGCAATACCAATTAAAATTAAAATCTTCATAAAAATATTTTTAACCTGTTAATTAACGAATCGTCTTAATAAGCCCCAGGAACTTTGTGCACATTTTGACAAGTTTCTCTTTTAAAGTGCATCCATCCCATCTAAAAGTTGCTTTTATTAAGGCCTTGCAACTTCCCCTTTAAATTGTATCAACTAAGAACGACAGAGTTTTTTTTCAAACTAATTCATAATTAGGAATGAACAAAATTATAAAAATAGATAGCACCTTCGGCACTGTTCTTCGAAAAAAAAGGCTTAGTAAAAAATTCACACAAGAAGCTTTATCACTTGAATCTAGTCTTTCCCGAGCTTATATCAGCGAATTAGAAATGGGCCATAAAGACCCAAGTCTCTTTACGATTTTTAAATTAGCTACCGCTCTAAAAATTAAACCTTCCACTATTCTCGACGAGATCGAGCGTCAGATTTAATTGAAATTACTGAGGTGGTGCAGCAGGTGCTTTTCTGCCTGGCGCTGCTGGCGGTGTGTAGCCTGCGATACGACACTGAATACCTTCAACAAGTTTACCTTTAGCGCCATGTTGAATAATGGTACATGTCTGAATTAAATTCTTGCTTTGTAATTCTGAAATCGTTTTTCTTAACTCTTTTAAATCAATCCCCGTATCTTTGACGATCTCGTGATCAA
>CANMPB010000010.1 GCA_947499625.1 Methylophilaceae bacterium | reverse complement strand
GCGGCAATCAGTGCTAAATTTTCTAACCATTGTTTCATTGTGTTTTTAGTTTAATACAAAAAAGGATTGAATTTATAGATACTTGATATCTAATATCTCGTAAGATTTAGCCCCGCCCGGTGTATTTACTTCAGCCACATCGCCAATAGCCTTCCCGATAAATGCTTTTGCAATCGGTGAATTGATTGAAATCTTTTTCTGCTTAATATCGGCCTCATCATCACCCACAATTTGGTAAGTAAAGATATCTTCTGTATCAAGATCTTGCGCTTCAACTGTGGAGCCAAACACACACTCACTCTCACCTACAATCGAAGCAGGGTCAATCACCATAGCGGTAGAAAGTTTGGCTTCAATTTCTGCTATGCGCCCTTCAATAAAACTTTGACGCTCTTTCGCAGATTCATATTCAGCATTCTCAGACAAGTCGCCTTGCGCTCTTGCTTCTGAGATTGCCTGGATGATATTAGGGCGATCAGTACTTTTTAAGCGCTGCAGTTCTTCTTTAAGCTGTTCAGCGCCTTTAATGGTCATGGGTATTTGTTTAAGCATCTTCATTCCTATTAAAACAAAAACCACGCTCTTTGGATGGAGTGTGGTTTATAAAAAACTGAGTGTATTTTAAGTGAGTTCTTTATGCAAGCTTTGGATAGAGGTAACCGTAATTTCTTCCGCGAAGTTCATACCGATACATGCTGCTTTAGCGCCTGCAATCGTCGTGTAATAGGTCACCTTGTTTTGTAATGCATATCTTCGAATTTCATAAGAGTCTAAAATGGCACGTTTATCTTCCGTCACATTCACGATAAAAGAAATTTCATTATTCTTGATCATATCCACAATATGGGGTCTTCCCTCTGCCACTTTATTCACCGGCTCAACTTTGAGTCCCGCTTCCATTAATGTCTTCGCAGTGCCTTGAGTCGCCACAATTTGGAAACCTAATTTATCCAATGATTTTGCAATCTCAACCACTTTATGATGGTCTTCACGACGCACGCTGATAAATGCTTTTCCCTCTTTAGGTAATTTTGTAGATGATCCGAGTTGGGATTTAATAAATGCTTCCGCAAACGTTTTGCCTAAGCCCATTACTTCGCCGGTTGACTTCATCTCAGGCCCTAAAATGGTATCAACCCCCGGAAACTTAATGAATGGAAATACAGCTTCTTTCACAGAGAAAAATTTCGGCACAATTTCTTTTGTAACTTTTTGTGACTTGAGGCTCGAACCTACCATAGCGCGAGCAGCAATTTTAGCTAACTGTAATCCACATGCTTTAGAAACAAAAGGAACAGTACGAGATGCTCTTGGGTTTACCTCTAACACATAAATCACGTCACCTTGGATCGCGAATTGGACATTCATAAGACCTACAACGTTGAGTGCTTTTGCCATCTCAACTGTTTGTTTTCTTAATTGATCTTGAATTTTTTTAGACAAGCTATAAGGAGGAAGGGAGCATGCTGAGTCACCTGAGTGAACCCCAGCTTGTTCTATATGTTCCATAATGCCGCCGATAATCACATCTTTGCCATCTGATAGCGCGTCCACATCAATTTCAAGCGCGTCATTTAAAAAACGATCAAGGAGCACAGGTGAGTCATGAGAAACTTTTACAGCCTCTCTCATATAACGCTCAAGCTGGGCTTGCTCGTGGACGATCTCCATAGCGCGACCACCTAGAACGTAACTAGGTCTCACTACAAGTGGATAACCAATTTCTTCTGCCAAACGAATGGCATCTTCAGGTGTTCTGGCTGTGCGATTAGGTGGTTGTTTAAGTCCAATCGAAATCAGCATTTTTTGGAAGCGCTCACGGTCTTCTGCCATATCAATAGCATCCGGTGTAGTACCAATAATTGGCACGCCTGCTTTTTCTAAATCTTTAGCTAACTTCAAAGGTGTTTGTCCGCCATATTGCACAATGACGCCAAGTGGTTTTTCAATAGCAACAATTTCTAAAACATCTTCAAGCGTCACAGGCTCAAAATAAAGTCGGTCTGACGTATCGTAATCAGTGGACACCGTTTCAGGATTGCAGTTCACCATGATGGTTTCATAGCCATCCTCACGCAAGGCTAAAGCTGCATGCACGCAACAGTAATCAAACTCAATGCCTTGCCCAATGCGATTAGGTCCGCCACCTAAGACAATAATTTTTTTTCTATTTGTGGGTTTTGCTTCACACTCTTCTTCGTATGTCGAATACATATAAGCTGTATGCGTTGAGAATTCTGCAGCACATGTATCTACACGCTTATATACCGGTCGCACATCATGCTTATGACGATAATGTCTAACGTCTTCTTGTTTGACTTTTAAAAGTGTTGCGAGTCTTCGATCAGAAAAGCCTTTTTGTTTTAAATGAAATAAATTTTCTTTGGACAAATCTTTGAGTGAAGTCCCTAACAAATCTTTTTCAATATCAATAATATTTTTAATTTGATGAAGGAACCACGGATCAATATTAGAATGTCCAAATACATCTTCAATCGACATACCTAATCTAAACGCATCACCAACATACCAAATGCGCTCTGGCCCCGGCTCTCTCATTTCTTTAATGATGAGATCTTGATCAGTCGTTTTTTCATCTAAACCATCTACACCAATTTCGAGGCCTCTTAATGCTTTTTGAAAAGACTCTTGGAAAGTACGTCCGATTGCCATAACCTCGCCTACGGATTTCATTTGTGTCGTCAGTCTTGAATCCGCTTGTGGAAATTTTTCAAATGCAAATCTTGGTACTTTAGTGACTACATAATCAATACTCGGCTCAAATGATGCGGGTGTTGCACCACCAGTAATTTCATTTTTTAATTCATCTAACGTAAAACCCACTGCTAATTTTGCTGCAATTTTTGCAATAGGGAACCCAGTAGCCTTGGAGGCTAGGGCTGACGATCGAGATACGCGAGGATTCATTTCAATAACAATCATGCGTCCATCTTTTGGATTGATTGCGAATTGCACATTTGATCCACCTGTATCTACCCCAATTTCTCGAAGTACCGCAATCGATGCATTACGCATGATTTGATATTCTTTATCTGTAAGTGTTTGTGCAGGGGCGACGGTAATAGAGTCGCCTGTGTGCACACCCATTGGGTCTAGATTTTCAATGGAACAGATAATAATGCAGTTATCTTTGGAGTCGCGAACCACTTCCATTTCATATTCTTTCCAGCCGAGTAAAGACTCTTCAATCAGAAGTTCTCTCGTAGGTGATGCTTCAAGCCCTCTTTCACATATCGCTATAAATTCCTCACGGTTGTATGCAATACCGCCACCACTGCCTCCCATCGTAAATGATGGGCGAATGATCGCCGGATAACCAATGCCTGCTTGAACTTGTATTGCCTCCTCTAAGCTATGTGCAATTGCTGACTTAGCAGATCCTAAGCCAATTTTATTCATGGCTTCTTTAAATTTTTGCCTATCTTCAGCTTTATCAATTGCTTCTTTGGATGCGCCAATTAATTCGACTTTGTATTTTTTTAATACGCCATGCTTGTCTAAATCAAGTGCGCAATTAAGTGCTGTTTGCCCACCCATAGTTGGAAGAAGTGCGTCTGGCTTTTCTTTGGCAATAATTTTTTCGACAATCTGCCAAGTAATTGGCTCGATATAAGTCGCATCCGCCATCTCAGGATCTGTCATGATAGTTGCAGGATTAGAATTCACCAGAATGACGCGGTAACCTTCTTCGCGAAGCGCTTTACATGCCTGCGCACCGGAATAATCAAACTCGCATGCCTGACCTATGACGATAGGGCCAGCACCAATAATAAGTATGGACTTAATATCTTTACGCTTTGGCATAGCTATTTTTCTTTTCTTCGATAAGATCAATGAAGTGATCAAACAAGTAACTCATTTCAGATGGGCCTGGACTCGCTTCAGGATGCCCCTGAAAACTAAATGCGGGCTGATCTAATCTTTCAATCCCTTGTAAGCTTCCATCAAAAAGAGATTGGTGTGTCGCGACTAAATGTTTAGGTAGTGATGTTTGATCCACCGTGAAGCCATGATTTTGACTAGTAATAAATACACGTTTTGTTTTTAAATCCTGAACGGGGTGATTCGCGCCATGATGTCCAAATTTCATCTTAGATGTTTTAGCGCCACTCGCTAAGGCTAAAAGTTGATGACCTAAACATATACCGAAAGTTGGGTAGCCATCATCGACCAGTTGTTTAATTGCTCGAATAGCATAATCACATGGTTCCGGATCTCCCGGTCCATTGGATAAAAATACGCCATCAGGTTTTAGGCGAACCACTTCTTCATAAGAAGTTTCAGCAGGCACAATGGTGACTTTGCATCTTCTTGAAACCAACATCCTTAAAATATTTCTCTTAATGCCGTAATCAAATGCAACAACGTGATGGTCTGATTCATTGTGATTGCTGCAGCCATTAGATAATGACCACTCACCTTGATTGAATGTATAAGATTTTTTGCAGCTCACGACCTTGGCCAAATCCATACCAGAAAGTCCAGGAAAGGCCTTTGCTTGTTCATGCGCTTTTTTATCATCTTCTGATTCAGCAATAATGCAGCCCGCTTGTGAGCCATGCTCTCTTAGATGTCTTGTGAGTTTTCTTGTATCAATATTTGCGATCGCAACAATATGGTTTTCTTTTAAGTATTCGGAAAGGGTTTGCTCGCTTCTAAAATTACTATCAATCATCGCTAAATCACGAATGATTAAACCACTAGCATAGACTTTGTCAGATTCGGCATCTACTTTATTAACGCCTACATTACCAATATGAGGATAAGTGAGTGTGACTATTTGTTTTGTATAAGAAGGGTCGGTCAGAATTTCTTGATAACCCGTCATGGAAGTATTAAAAACAACTTCACCTGAGGTTAAACCTGGAGCACCAATTGAAAGGCCTCGAAACTTAGTTCCGTCTGCAAGCACTAACACTGCCGACATATTTCGCGACAAAATGACTCTCCAGTATTTGCGAATTCAAGGGTTTAGCGACTGGATATACAAAACGGGAGAAGTTTTTAGCAGCTCCCGTTTCAAATATCGTAGATATTATAGTCGATTTAGCGCTTTAATTCAACGCACTAAACCTTGATAAATGGGTTAATTGTCAGAAAGTCCTAAGACCTTTTGCATGTCAAAAAGACCCGTTTTTTGATGTGACAAAAATTTAGCAGCCCTTAATGCGCCCTTAGCAAAGGTGGATCGACTTGAAGCTTTATGAGTTAATTCAATACGCTCACCAGTGCCTGCATATAAAACCGTATGGTCGCCTACAATATCGCCACCGCGAATCGTTGAAAAGCCAATCGTGGTTTGTTTGCGTTCACCTGTATTACCGAAACGCTCATACTGCGCTTCTTTTTTGAGGTCTCTGCCACTAGCTTTCGCAACAGCCTCTCCTAATCTTAAGGCTGTACCTGAAGGAGCGTCAATTTTATGTCGATGATGCGCTTCAATAATTTCAATATCAAAATCATCTTTGAGTAATTGCGTTGCTTTTTCAACAAGCGAAATCAATAAATTAACGCCTACACTCATATTGGGTGCAAAAACAATAGGTATGGTTTTTGAAGCATCAAGAATCAATTTTTTTTCTTGATCTGAAAATCCTGTTGTACCAATGACATATTTCACTTGATGTGCTTCGCATAATTTCAAATATTCAAGGCTTGCTTCAGGTCTCGTAAAATCAATAAGAACATCAGCAGATGAAATTACTTTTGCGATGTCATGATCAATTTTAATACCTGTTGAAATGCCAATAGCCTCTCCTGCATCACGCCCTAATTTAGCACTCGACTTATGATCAATAGCAGCTACAAGCACTAAGTCTTTATCGCTAGCAATTTCTTGAATAAGACTCTGGCCCATACGGCCTGAAGCGCCCACGATAAGAATATTTATTTTACTCATATGATTAAAATCCTATTTTTTCTAACATCAAATCAAAATAATTTGAATCAGTCTCAGCTGGCAAAGGTTTTGCATTTTCAACCTTTGGAGCCTCAGGCTTGATAACTGCAGGCTCTTTTTTAATTTCTGTTGGAGCCACTTCCGTGACAGGTTTTTTTATCTCAGGCTCTAGAACTTTAACTGGCTCTGGCGTGTCTTTTTTAGGAGTCACGATTTTTCTTTCTTCTAATGGCACGTCTTTCTTAGGGGGTGTAACTTTTTCAATAGGCTTAACATCTTCTTCCCAAAATTTTAATCGATCGAGCATCCCCTTTTCTTTTTGAGCTGGATTTGGATTAGCCTCATTATTCTTAATGGGTGCTATTTCTTGACGATCTTCATTTCTATTTGCATTAGCCGGAATAACATCGCCTTTTACTTTAGCTAACAAATCTTTTTCAAACATCAAAATGACTCTTCTTTTCTCGATGATTGCACTATCTTTTTCCATTTGATAAAAATAATCCCATTGGTCTTTGTGGAAGCTATCTGTAATCAGTGGCGTTCCCATCACAAAACGCACTTGAGTTTTTGTCATGCCTGGCTTTAATTGCATCATCATTTTTGAAGTCACTAAATTGCCCTGTTGAATTGGCATTTTGTAGGGCTTAATAGAGGGTAATGAAGAAGAGCAAGCAGTGATTAAGAGACTTAAAACTAAAAGAAATATGCGCATTTTTATAACTTTAAACATAATGCGTATTAATATAACATGCTAGACAGTATTCAAAATACTTCCTGTAAGCAATTTTTAAGGTGTTTCAATGGGACAAGATCATAAAGATTTAAAAAAATCAGGGCTTAAAGCAACGCTTCCCAGGCTTAAAATCTTAAGTCTTTTTGAGCATAGCGATGCGAAGCATCTTTCAGCTGAAGATGTGTATAAGCTTTTAATTAAATCTGGTGAAGATGTTGGCCTTGCAACGATCTATAGAGTCCTCACTCAATTTGAACAAGCGGGTCTTTTAATTCGCCATCATTTTGAAAGTGATAAAGCTGTCTTTGAATTAAACGACTCACAACATCACGATCATATTGTGTGTATGCAATGTGGCCATGTCGAAGAATTTTGTGATGATGAGATTGAAAAGAGACAGAAAATTATTGCGACTAAAAAAGGATTTACCATCCAAGCGCATTCGCTTTATATCTATGCTGAATGCAATAAAAATCCCTGCCCTCACAAAGTTTAAGCCTGTAACATTTCCCTCGCATGCTCCCTTGTGGTGTCAGTAATCGATATACCACCTAACATGCGTGCAATTTCATCGATGCGCATCTTATCATCCATCAAAAGAATGTGGCTGAGCGTCTGATTATTTTCTTGTGTCTTAGACACTTTGTAATGATGGACAGCCAATGATGCTACTTGCGCCAAATGTGTAATGACTAAAACTTGTCTTTGGTCGTGATGACCTAGTTCTTTTAAAAGCTTACCTACAATTTCCGCTACACTTCCTCCAATACCTACATCTACTTCATCAAAAATCATACAGGGTACATTCGCCTTTGAAATAGACGCAACGCGAATTGCAAGGCTTAGGCGAGAAAGCTCACCACCTGAAGCTGCTTTATGAATGGGTCTTGGTTCTGCGCCTAAATGAGATGCCACCAAAAATTCAATTTGTTCTAGCCCGTGTGCCGTTGGATCTTGAGATGTGAGTTTTACTTCAAAGCGTCCATGGCTAAAAGATAATTTTTGCATCGCCACAGTAATATTTTGACTTAAAGTTTCTGATGCGGTCTTACGCGCCTTACTTAATAATTTTGCACTTTCATTGAAAGCTTCAAGGGCTACTTTTTCTTTAGCATCAACGCCATCATCTGATTGAAAAGACTCGAGTTCATCCATACGCGCTTGCCACGTAAGCAACGTTGATTCAAAATCTTCAGGCTTAATACGATGCTTCCTACCAAAATTATGAATCGCTTGAATCCGTGCTTCAATATCTTTAAGTCTCTCTGGATCTAAATCGACTTTTTGTAAATATCTATTAAGTGAACGAAGCAGCTCTTCTATTTGAATACTAATTGAATCAATGAGATCCGAAGACTCTTTTAATTTCTCATCGATACTTAACGCGTGAGAAATTTTCTGCTGCACTAAACGAAGCCTATCAGAAATTGCCATTTCATCTTTCTCTAAAACTTCAATGCAAAGGTTAACATTATCAATGAGCTCATTCCCATGAGACATCATGGCATGGTCTTGTTGCAATGTTTCCCAGTCGCTCAGGGTGAGTGAGAGTTGTTTTAATTCTCGTAATTTATCTCTTAATTCTGCAAGTTCATCGCTATAAATTTGTGCATTTTTTTCGTACTCAATTTTTTGCACGTGAAGCTTATGCCATGAATGGTAAAGTTGATAAGTCTTGACTGCTAGATCTGAGTAGCCACCAAAGTTATCTAAAATTTGTCTTTGTGCACTTAATTTTAGAAGTGAGTGGTGAGCGTTTTGACTGTAGATATCAACGAGTGACTCCCCTAGCTCTTTTAATTGCTGGAGTGTGGCTACCTTGCCATTGATAAAAGCCCTTGATTTACCATCAGCATGAATCACTCTTCTTAAGATAAGTTCAACGCTATCAGATTCCAGTTCATTTTCTTTTAACCAGTCGATCACTTCTTGATTATGTTTAATATCAAAGATAGCGCTGATATCGGCTTTATCTTGATGAAGTCTGACGACTCCACCCTCGTTTCTCTGTCCCAAGGCTAAAGACAAAGCATCAATGAGGATAGACTTTCCAGCGCCTGTCTCCCCTGTTAATGCCGAAAAACCAGATTTAAAATCTAAGTTCATTTTGTCGACAATGACAAAATCAAGGATAGATAGATTAATTAACATAGCACTTTATTAACCCCAGTTTAATTTTTTTCTAAGCATCTCAAAATAACAATAGTCTTTTGGATGAAGAAAAGTGATCATTTTTTCTGCGCGTTTAATTTCAATGCGATCATGAAGCTCAAGGGGCACTTTAAGCTGCCCATCAATACTTAAATAAGATTCATCCATACTTACTACATGAATTTCAATAGCACTTTTGCTGCTCACTGCAATTGGGCGATTACTTAATGTATGGGGACTAATCGGTACGAGAGAAATCGCTTCTAATTCGGGATGGAGAATGGGCCCCCCAGCTGACAGTGCGTAAGCAGTTGTGCCTGTTGGAGTTGTCACAACAAGTCCGTCTGATCTTTGTTTGTGGACAAAACTACCATTGATAGAAACTTCCAACTCGATTAAGCGGGAGCCACTTCTTACAACAACATCATTGAGTGCTAATGATTCATGAATACATTTTAAGCCTCTAAAAATTTTAGACTGCAAAAGCATTCTTTTATCTTTATAAGAAGAGCCTTGAAATATCTCATCAATGGATTCAAACATATTGCTTGTATTTAGATCTGCTAAAAATCCAAAACGGCCTTGATTGATGCCTATTAATGGGATGTCAAAATTCACAAGCGATCTTGCAACCCCTAACATCGTTCCATCACCACCCACAACGATCGCAAGATCTGCTTTTTCACCAATCTCTTCTAGATTAATAGCCTTGAATGCTTGAAATTTTCCAGACTGATGTGTTTTAGCCTCAATAAAAATATTGATGTGCTTATTCGACAAATATTGGGCGAGCTCTAAAAGCTGGGATTCAATGTCAGAAGATTCACTTCCGCTCGCATATTTTCCGATAATTGCGACTGATTTAAAGAGACTTTCCATAATTGAATTAAAGCATACTTAAGACATAAGAATATATAGCAATTTAATAAAGAAAAACTTAGTATATTAAGCATTCATTTACAAAAGTACCGCGTGCTAGAATGGCTTATTACACCCTGAAAATTAGGCTTTATTGACTATTTTAAAGCATATCGATTTATATGAATAATTCTATTTGATGATGCTAGATAAACGCGCCCAAATTCTTCTAAAAACCCTCATTGAGCAACATATTTGTGATGGGCACCCTGTGGGATCTAGAACCCTCTCTCAATCATCAGGCCTTGACTTAAGTCCAGCTTCTATTCGAAATACCATGAAAGATCTAGAGGATCTTGGTTTTATCACAAGCCCTCATACTTCAGCAGGAAGAATTCCTACGCAATTAGGTTACAGACTCTTTGTAGATTCCCTTCTCATTGTCAAACCTTTAGATGACAAGGTAATTAGTTCATTAAAAGATCAAATGAATATTGGTGACAACAAAAAAATTATTAATAATGCCGCGGATATCTTATCAACACTAACTCAATTTGCTGGAGTAGTTCTTATTCCTAAAGTTAAGAAAACAACATTTAAACATTTAGAATTTATTGGTCTGTCTGAGAAAAAAATTCTTGTCATCATTGTCACAAATGACGGCAATGTTCAAAACAGAATTGTAATGACGGAAAAGCACTACACACATGATGATTTAGTTGAGGCTGCAAATTATTTTAATCACAACTTTAGTGGCAATACTTTTGCTAAAGTCAAAGATACGCTCGTCGATGAATTATCTAAAATGCATGCTGATATGATTAAACTTATGACGGCAGCTATTGAAGTCGGTAATGAAGTAATTTCCCCAGAGAGTGAATCGATCGTAATCACGGGACAAAACAACCTTATCCAATCTGAAGAGCTCGCAAAAAATATATCGAGCTTAAGAAAAATTTTTGAAATATTTGAAAAGCGAACAGCGCTTATGAAGCTTCTTGATCAAAGTCAGCTTGGGGAAGGCATTCAAATCTTTATTGGGAATGAGTCAGGATATTCGTCTCTAGATGAATGTAGCCTTATTACATCCCCTTATGAAACAGATGGTGAAATTGTAGGTACCCTAGGCGTGATTGGACCCACAAGAATGGCTTACGAAAGAGTCATTCCTATTGTCGATATCACAGCTAAACTTCTTTCTAACGCACTGAGTCAACACTAAAAATGAATTACTTTACAAAAGAACCGCAATACCAACATGGCGATACGCCAAAAATAGGCATTATCCTCGCAAACCTAGGAACGCCTGATTCCCTTAGCACGCATGCTGTAAGAAAATATTTACAACAATTTCTTATGGATCGAAGGGTAGTCGAAATACCTCGATTTATTTGGTGCTGGATACTTCATTTCATTATCTTAGTCTTTAGGCCGGGAAGTTCAGCAAAAAAATATGCAAAAGTTTGGACTAAAAAAGGCTCTCCACTTTTGGTCAATGCTTCAAATCAAACAAAAGCATTAACCGCAAAAATTAAAAAGACAGTATCTCAGCCTATTGAAGTTGAATTAGGAATGTCCTACGGCAATCCTTCAATGAAAAATGCGGTCCTCAAGTTGAAAGAAAAAAATTGCACTAAAATTCTCTTGCTTCCACTCTATCCTCAGTATGCTGCTTCATCAAGCGCATCAGCAATGGACGCGCTATGGCGTGTACTTCTTAAAACAAGAAATGTACCAGCAGTCAGAACCGTTAGGAATTATCATGACCATCCTCTTTATATTAATGCGCTTAAATCATCTATCCTACAATTCTGGAAAAAAAATGGAAAGCCGACAAAGTTAGTGATGAGCTTTCATGGCATACCAAAAAAATCATTAATGCAAGGCGATCCTTATCATTGTGAATGCTATAAAACTGCTCGCTTACTTGCCGAAGCTTTAAAATTAAAGGAGAGCGAATATATAGTGTCTTTCCAGTCACGCTTTGGAAGAGCTGAATGGCTAAAACCTTATTACGCTGAAATGATGGCTGACCTAGGAAAAAAGAAAGAGAAGAATGTTCATGTTATTTGTCCAGGGTTCTCCAGTGATTGCTTAGAAACCTTAGAAGAAATTAATATTGAGGGTAGGCATATTTTCTTAAGTCACGGCGGCAAAAGCTTTAATTACATCCCTGCTCTCAATGCCAATCCAGATTGGATCAATGCGATGCAAGGTATAATTCTAGAAAATTTACAAGGCTGGATTGATAAAAGCTGGACAGCTAAAAAAGAAGCTATTAATTCAGCGACCACTAAAAAAAGAGCTACGCTTGTAGAAAAGAAACAGTCTTAATTATTTAAAGACAATCTCATTATGATAATACTTACGGGTGGTGCTGGCATGATTGGAAGTGTCATTGCTTGGCATCTTAATAGCATTCTCGATAGAAAAGATATCATCATCGTTGATGATATTCAACATCCAGATCAATGGAATAATTTAAGTAAGCGAACGTATATCGATTACCTTGATAAAGATGATCTATTTCCTTGGCTTGAAAAGAAACAAGAGATTGAAGCTATCATTCATATGGGCGCTATCAGCGCTACAACCGAAACTGATTTTAACAAACTTTTAAATCAGAATATTCGTTACAGTCAAAATCTATGGCGCTATGCAAGCGATCATGGCGTACCTTTTCTTTATGCAAGCTCTGCAGCCACTTATGGCGGAGGGGAATTTGGCTATGATGATAATGAATCAGAGCTAAGAAAACTAAGGCCTCTTAATGCATATGGTTATTCAAAACAATTTTTTGATCAATGGGCAGTACAACAAGTCCTCGCAAAAGAAAAAACACCTCCTCAATGGTGTGGATTTAAATTTTTTAATGTCTATGGTCCAAACGAATACCATAAAGATAGAATGGCAAGCGTTGCATTTCATGCATTTAATCAACTTAAAACAGAGGGTGAAATTAGACTCTTCAAGAGCGATCGTCCCGACTATAAAGATGGTATGCAATTAAGAGATTTTGTTTATGTAAAAGATGCTGCAGCAGCTGTTTTATATTTTTTAAGTCACAAAAAACATTCAGGTATCTATAATGTAGGTACAGGAAAAGCTTCAAGTTTTAAAGCGCTTGCAGAGTCTCTTGTGAAAAGTATTGAGGGCGATCTAAATACAATTAAATATATTGATATGCCAAATGATCTTAAGGGAAAATACCAATACTTTACTGAAGCTAATATAAAGAAACTAAAAGATGCTGGATATACAAAGCCTTTTCTTTCTATTGAAGAAGGTATTAGGGATTACGCAATAAATTATTTAACTAAAAGTGATACTTACGCATGAGTAATGAAAATTTAAAAAAAATAGAATCTATTTTTAAGAAGCATCAAGACACGATTCAAAAATTGACTTTGCTCATTCCACAGATAAGTGAAATAGCAAGTCTAATTAAGAAAACACTTCACTCAGGGGGTAAAGTGCTTATTTTTGGAAATGGCGGAAGCGCTTCTGACAGTCAACATATTGCAGCAGAAATTGTAGGCAGATTTGTAAAAGAACGCAAAGGGCTTCCTGCTATAGCATTAACGACAGATACTTCAATTATTACCGCTGTCGCAAATGACTATGGCTATGAGCATATTTTTTCAAGGCAAATCGAAGCGTTATGTTTGAAAAATGATGTGGTGATTGGTATTTCTACATCAGGTAATAGTAAAAACGTCATTAAAGGACTAGAAAAAGCAAACACATTAGGTGCCCTTACAATTGGCTTAACGGGTGGGGATGGAGGTCTCATTAAAAAAATATCAGCACACGCTATCGTTGTAGACTCAAATGAAACAGCAAGAATTCAAGAGGCGCATATTCTCATTGGACATACGCTCTGCGAACTCATCGATGAAGGTCAATAGTCTATGAGTGAAATTGATATTATTAAAAATAAATTTAACGCACAAAATAAGTGGGCCTTGGTAGTTGGTGATTTAATGTTAGATCGCTATTTAATAGGTAGCGTCTCAAGAATCTCCCCCGAAGCTCCTGTTCCAGTAGTCAGATTAAAAGAGTCCTTTGATCGCATTGGTGGGTCAGGAAATGTAGCAGCTAATCTTGCTCAGCTAGGTATCAAAACAATTTTAGCTGGCCAGATTGGCCATGATGTAGATGGCAAAAAGTTACTTGATATCCTCAAAAAAAATCACATTGGTGTAGATGGTATTGTCAAAGACAAAAATCCTACGACTACAAAAACACGGATTATTGGCGAACATCAACAAATGATGAGAATTGATCAAGAAGCAACAGCAGATTTGATTGATTCTAAACCACTGATTAAAAGAGTATCAACACTTCTTAATAAAAAACCTTCTATTGTTATATTGTCTGACTATGCAAAAGGAGTTTTAAGTGAGGCGCTATGTCAACACGTTATTAAACTTGCAAAATTAAAAAAAATACCTGTGCTAGTAGATCCTAAAGGCATTAATTACAGTAAATATAAAAATGCAACTGCAATAACCCCAAATAAAAAAGAAGTTATCGAAGCTTGCCATATTCATGTCACTAAAAATACGAACTTTTTAACGCCTCTTCTAAAATTAAAAAAATCTCTTAATTTGCAATTTATTGCCATGACAAAAGGAGAAGATGGTATTGATTTGATTCATAAAAATACTATTAAAAATTTACCTGCCGTCAATCAACAACAAGTATTTGATGTGTCAGGAGCGGGTGATACGGTTATTGCAACTCTAGCAGCCTGCATGATTGGAAAGATGCCTATTGAGACTTGCCTTAATATTGCAAATGTAGCTGCAGGTATAGTGATTGGGAAATTAGGCACTATCCCTATCACGCTTCAAAATCTTATAGAAACTTTAAGTTCTAAGCATTCCGAACAAGAGAAAAAAATTCATTCCCTCTCAGGCCTGATGGAACAAGTTCTGATTTGGAAAAAACAGAAAAAGAAAATTGTATTTACAAATGGCTGTTTTGATATTCTTCATGCAGGCCATGTGACCTATCTAGAAAAAGCAAAAAAATTAGGTGACATACTTATCTTGGCGCTTAATAGTGACTCATCGGTGACAAAGCTAAAAGGTAAATTAAGACCTGTGATTCACCAAGAAGATCGAGCGAGAGTTCTTTCGGCGCTTTCTTCTGTGGATAGTATTATCATTTTTAGCGAAACTACACCGCTTGATTTAATAAAAAAAATTCAGCCTGATATTTTAGTAAAAGGTAGCGATTATAAAAAAAATCAAGTTGTAGGCCACCGAGAATTAAAAAAATGGCATGGCAAGGTTGAATTAGTTTCTGTTGTTCCTGGTAGAAGCAGCAGTGCTATCATCAAAAAAATCTCTTAAGATTTTGAATCCAAAAAAAATTCTCATTATTGGACCATCGTGGCTTGGTGATATGGTTATCGCACAAAAGCTATTTAAGGCCATTAAAGATGTTTATCCTAATAGTAAGCTTCATGTAGCATCTCCTGCATGGACAATTCCTTTGGTGTCTAGAATGCCTGAGGTTGATCAATCCATTTCATTACCTTTTTCTCATGGCGAACTTAATATATCAAAGCGTTATCAGATCGCGAAAGTTTTGAGGTCGGAAGGTTATGCACAAGCTATTGTCTTAACAAATTCATTTAAGTCCGCACTGATTCCATTTTTTGCAGGTATTCCAAAGCGCACTGGTTTTTTGGGAGAAATGCGCTTTGCTTTAATTAATGATTACATTAAAAAAGATCCTTCGCTATATAGAACGGTTGACCAATATTTAGCCCTTGCACCAAAGTCGAAAGGTACTAAAGCTAGTTTATCTACATACCTTATCTCGAAGCCCAGTCTGGGTAAAAAACTTTTAGCAGGTAAATTAAGTGCGTCTGACAAAGTTCTTGGTATCGCCCCTGGTGCCGAATATGGTGAGGCTAAAAGATGGCCTATTGAGTATTTTGCAGATGTAGCAAATGAAGCTATACAACGAGGATGGAGAGTCATCTCGCTAGGTTCAACACACGATCAAGATTTAGGAAAAACCTTAGATCGACTCACGAAGAACAAGGTGATTAATCTCATCGGCAAAACTAAACTTGAAGAAGTTATTGATGTAATGAGTTTGTGCCAATCATTCTTAAGTAATGATTCCGGACTTATGCATGTGGCGGCAAGTTTAAATATTAAACAGGTCGCTATTTTTGGTTCTTCTGACCCTAAAAAAACCCCACCTTTGAGTCGGCATGCAAAACTAGCTTATCTTGACCTCTCATGCAGTCCTTGTTTTAAAAGAATCTGTCCGCTTCAACATACTAATTGCTTAAAAAATATTAAGCCTAGTGAGATTATTAAAAAACTTATTTAGCGATTAAGATCGTCTAGCTTTTGATGGACTTCAATTTTATTTTCCGTGCAAAAATGTTTCCACTCGAAGAAATTTGTCCAGTCACTTAAAAAAATAAAATCTAAATTATTCTTCTTTGCAACTTGATAATCATATTTTGAATCGCCAATAAATAAAGCAGGTGCCTGCCCTGTTAATTTTTTTAATTCACGCGAAACAATGTCTTCTTTAGAATCAGGACTGCCAAAAATACCAACATCAAAATATTTTAATAAAGATTTTCTAGAAAAAAGTCGAATAATTTCTTCTTGATCGCCGCCCGATACAATCATCCAGTGAGCCTGTTTTGTTTTTTCTCGAAGCCTTTCGAGGCCTTCAGCGATATCACAATTTTCAAGGAGCCTCTCGACTTCAATATTTAATTGTCTTAGTAGATGATTCATTGATGACTCATCTACTGGTTTCTTAAGAATGGCTTCTAAAAAATAAGCAAATTTAATGTTTCTAGATATGCCTGTATATTCGATGTGGTGGTTAACTAACCTCATAGCATCTTCTTCAGACGCGCCGAATTCTAAGGCAGTTAAGCGATATGCTTCTATTTTTAGGAAGTTTGAATTTAGAACAACCCCGTCACAATCAAATAGGATTGTTTTATATTGGGAAATAGGCAGCATTATTTTTGAATAATGCTAAAGACGTTTAATCGCACTGGCTTCTTTTGCTAGTTTTGTAATTTCTACCCAATTTTTATTTGCGACAAGCTCTTTTGGGGTCAGCCAGGTTCCTCCGCAGACAGGAACATTAGGAAGGCTCAAAAAGTCTGATGCTGACTGAACAGTTACACCACCAGTTGGGCAAAACATAATGTCAGAGAAAGGGCCTGCAAATCCCTTTAGAAGATTAATACCGCCCACTGCAACTGCAGGGAAAAGTTTTAAGAAATAATAACCTTCATTATTAGCCATCATAACTTCGCTGCCTGTCGACACTCCTGGCAATAACGGTAGTCCAATATCCAAACAATGCTTTCCTATTTCACTTGTATAGCCTGGGCTCACTGCAAACTTACAACCAATTGATTTTGCAGCTGAAGCATCTGCTTTAGTTCTTACTGTTCCAGCGCCAACAATGGCACCTGGTAAATGCTTAATAATTCTATCCATGGCCTCCATAGCACATGCAGTTCTTAAAGTTACTTCTAAAACTTTAATGCCACCTTCGAGAAGAGCCTCTGCTATAGGCACGGCATCTTCAACTTTATCAATCACAATGACTGGTATCACTGGTCCATAATTTGCTAAATCTAATGTTTTCATCTTGTCCTTATATTATTAAAGCCATGTGACTGCCCCTTCTTCGGCAGATAGCACATTTTTTCTCATGCCAGCAAATAACTCACGGCCAACATCATGGGCATTATCATTTCTATGTTTGTCTGAAAGTGTTTCAAATTCCCTTTCATGCCATGTATCTTCATCAACTAAAACATTAAGAGTACCTACCATTGCATTCAATCGAATCGTATCGCCATTACGGATTTTTCCAATAGGTCCATTTGCTGAAGCTTCTGGACTTAAATGAATTGCGGCTGGAATTTTACCTGAAGCGCCGCTCATTCTTCCGTCCGTAACTATAGCTACTTTAAATCCTTTGTTTTGAAGGACAGCTAAAGGTGGTGTAAGTTTATGCAGCTCTGGCATTCCATTTGCTTTGGGCCCTTGGAATCTTACGACTGCAACAAAATCTTTTTCGAGCTCTCCTCTATCGAATGCGCTTAGAAGTTCTTCTTGTGTATCAAAAATAATTGCAGGGCCTTCGATAATGTAACGATCTTCTGGTACTGCAGATATTTTAATTACTGATCGTCCAAGATTACCATTTAATAATTTAAGTCCGCCCGATTCGCTGAATGGATGTTCTGCAGATCTGATAATAGTTTCGTCACCGCTTTTTTTAGGAAGATCATTCCAAATAATTTTGCCATTTTCTTTGCTAGGTTTTTTTGTATACTCTTTCAAGCCGCCTTCGCTTATAGTCATTACATCTGAATACATGCATCCAGTCTCAATGAGTTCACGAATCACAAATGCAGGCCCACCTGCAGCTTGAAATTCATTGACATCAGCTTTGCCGTTTGGATAAATGCTTGCCAATAATGGCGTCGACTTTGCAAGATCATGGAAATCTGTCCAGTCAATAATAATCCCTGCAGCTCTTGCAATTGCAACCCAATGAATAAGATGATTTGTTGATCCACCTGTGGCAAGTAATGCTGCCATCGCATTGACTATGACTCGCTCATCTACCAATTTCCCAATGGGCTTCTTTTGTTTACTTCCAATGATATTTAAAAGAGATCTTACCGATTCTCGGGTAATTTCTTCTCTAATATCTTCCCGCGGATGAATAAATGCAGCGCCAGGAATATGAAGTCCCATAGCTTCCATTAACATTTGATTACTGTTCGCGGTACCATAAAATGTACACGTACCTTCCCCGTGATACGCGGCAGACTCAGAAGCTAGCAACTCTTCACGCCCCACTAATCCTTGCGCATATTTTTCACGTACTTTAGATTTTGAAGTATTATCAATCCCGGTAGACATTGGTCCTGCGGGCACAAAAATTGTAGGTAGATGTCCAAAATGCAATGCGCCGATTAATAAACCAGGCACAATTTTGTCGCAAATACCCAACATTAGAGCGCCATCGAATACGTCATGTGACAAAGCAATTGCTGAAGACATCGCAATGGTATCTCGAGAAAATAAACTTAACTCCATACCTGGCTCGCCTTGTGTAATGCCATCGCACATTGCAGGCACGCCTCCAGCCACCTGAGCAGTAGCATCGAGCTTATTCGCCTCATCACGAATAATTGAAGGGTAATTTTCATAAGGCTTATGTGCTGAAAGCATGTCGTTATAAGCCGTCACAATCGCAATATTAGGTCTCTTCTCGCTAACAATTCTTAATTTATCGTTTTTAGGAAGAGCAGCTACCGCATGAGCAACGTTAGCGCAGCCTAAACGATCTGCACCTCGCTGCCTTTGAAGCATCGCATCTATGCGAGCCAAATAAGCAAGACGTGTTGGTCTACTTTTTTCTTTAATTTTCTCGGTAATTTCGACTATGGAATGTTTCATTAAATAGATTCGTTTAGTTGAATGAATAAAAATTTCTGTGTATGACAGATTATCCTAGAAACACTCAGTAAGCGTCAAACGATTAAATATTAATTAATTATATAAATCATTTATAGGCATTGATTTATATGAGAAAATTATCTATATGGTTCGTATACTTATCATTAAAACATCCTCACTAGGGGATATTATTCACTGTTTGCCTGTTATTAATGATATTAAATACTTTGTTCCTGAGAGTTCTATTGATTGGCTGGTAGAGGAATCCTTCGCGGATGTGCCAAGACTTCACCCAGGTGTCAACTCTGTTATTACAATCTCTCTTAGATCATGGAAAAAAAATCTTAGAAAAAAATCAACTTGGATTGGACTTTACAAATCCATTAAAGCTATCCGAGAAAATCATTACGACATTATTATTGATTTTCAGGGTCTTTTAAAAAGTGCTTTTTTTACTTTATTTACCCGTGGGGATATTCATGGTTTTGATAAAACCTCTATCCGAGAAGCAGCCGCCTCATACTTTTATAAATATACGCATACCTTATCAAAGCAAATTCATGCAGTTGTTCGCAATCGAGAATTAGCCTCTAAATGTTTTCAATACGAATTATTAGATCAGTCAGCGCATTTTGGACTAGAGATTCATAATATCAACAACTTCAATCTTTCTGAGCGCTATGTCGTTCTGATACATGGATCTAGTAAAAAATCAAAACAATGGCCTATGGAACATTGGCTCAAAGTGATTCAGTTTTTTAATGTTCTAGGTTTAAGGGTGCTTTTGCCATGGGGCAATCTTGAGGAATATCATTTCTCTAAAGCTCTCCGCAAAGCCTCAACCAATTCTTTAGTGCTGCCTAAAATGAATATTAGTGATCTCGCTAATATTATTTCAGGAGCCAAATGTCTTATAGGTGTTGATTCTGGACTCACCCATCTTGGAAATGCCTTGGGCATTCCAACTATTGGTCTTTATATGGATAGCAACCCATACCTCACTGGTGTTTATCCCAACATTAAGGTGCCGTCAGTTAATCTAGGTGAGATAGGTGTAACACCCACTCCCGAATCCACAATTTCTCAAATTGAAGTAATTATTTAACTTCCTACCCCTTGAAATTTACTACTTCACCCCCAAATTTATTTTAACCCGCAGTATCTTTAAAAGATTTAAAAGGTAAAAATATGAACGCAGATGATAAAAACAATGAGCCCGCAGATGAATCAGAAAATCATTCAGATGAATCAACTACAAATAGTCCAGAAGAAAAACTAAAGTTTCTCGAAGAAAAATTAGCTGAAGCTGAAGCAGAGGTTCTCTACGTTAAAGCTGAGGGTGAGAACATAAGAAAACGCTCCATTGAAGATATTGATAAAGCTAGAAAATTTGCATTAGAAAGATTTAGTGGCGAATTGCTTTCTGTCAAAGACAGTCTTGATGCTGCCCTTGCTGTTGAAAATGCGAACCTCGAAAGCTATAAGAATGGAGTTGAGCTTACACAAAAACAATTAATCAATATATTTGAAAAATTTGCGATCAATGAGATTAAAGCATTAGGAGAAAAATTTGATCCCAACCAACATCAAGCGATTAGCATGGTGGAATCGGAAGAAGAGCCAAATAAAATTTTAACAGTACTGCAAAAAGGTTATCTATTGAACGAAAGAGTCATAAGACCAGCCTTGGTAACCGTCTCAAAAACTAAAAATACATAAGCTCTTGAAATATTCAAGATCATCCCAATTATAGATCTATCAAATTAAACAGATTTTTTAAGGAAAAAAAATGGCTAAAATTATCGGAATTGACTTAGGAACAACAAACTCCTGTGTGGCTGTCATGGAAGGCGGAAAGCCTAAGGTGATTGAAAATGCAGAAGGCGCTAGGACTACCCCTTCAATTATCGCCTATCAAGATGATGGCGAAATCTTAGTTGGCGCACCAGCAAAAAGACAGGCAGTAACAAATCCAAAAAATACACTTTATGCTGTAAAGCGATTAATTGGTCGCCGTTTTGAAGAAAAAGAAGTTCAAAAAGATATTGGTTTAATGCCATATGAAATTTCAAAAGCTGACAATGGTGACGCCTGGGTAACAGTGCGTGATCAAAAAATGGCTCCACCCCAAATTTCAGCTGAAGTTTTAAGAAAAATGAAAAAAACGGCTGAAGACTATTTGGGTGAAGAAGTCACAGAAGCTGTAATTACAGTACCTGCTTACTTCAACGACAGTCAACGCCAAGCAACCAAAGATGCCGGCCGAATCGCAGGCCTTGAAGTTAAACGTATTATCAATGAGCCTACCGCAGCTGCACTTGCTTTTGGTTTAGATAAACAAGAGGGTGATCGAAAGATTGCAGTATACGACTTAGGTGGCGGGACCTTTGACGTATCAATTATTGAAATTTCTACTGT
>CANMPB010000009.1 GCA_947499625.1 Methylophilaceae bacterium | reverse complement strand
TTAAATCTGCTGCTGCTGCAAGACTTATTATTGAATTCGTTCAATCTAGGGCAAATGATATGATTGGGATGGTTACTTTTAGTAACTCTGCGATGTATGTTTTACCATTGACTGACAATAAAAATGCCATTATTTCTGCGGTCAGAGCCACGGCTGGTAATGCATTATTTCAAACTAATATAGGTAGTGGACTTACGACAGGTGCAGAATTGTTTAATAAAGTACCTGACTCAGGCTCAAGGGCTGTGATCTTACTTTCAGATGGTGGAGGTCGCATTGACGCTGCTACTCAGGAAAAAATTAAAGATTGGTTTGGCCGATTTAAAATTAGTCTTTATTGGATCGTCTTAAGGCAGCCTGGTGGAATCAGTATTTTTAATACATCATTCAAACCAAAAGATGATGATGTTTTGCCCCCTCAAATCGAATTAAATGAATTCTTTAAGACACTTCCTTCGCCCTTCCAGGCTTATGAAGCTGAAGACCCTAAAACACTCCAAAAAGCGATTGAAGATATTAATCAAAAAGAAAAGAAACCGATTAAATATTTTGAAAAAATTCCTGGGCAAGATTATTCAACGCATTGCTTTGTAACGGCAGCTCTTTTGATGATTGCTTTACTTACACTTAAATTGTTAGAGGTAAGGTCATGGCTTTAATAACAAAAAATATTTTTAGCACCAAAAAACTTACTTGGCTTTTTGTCATACTCCTTATAGCTTCTCTCGGTATATTTATTAAGCAATTTATCGAGTTGAAAAATATTCAAGTGTTTAATCAAAATATTACGGAAGGCAAATCGCCTCGAATGTTTATTAATAGTTTTGAAGCGCGCTATGCAACTGCTTACTGGCTCACCACTAAAGAAAGATATAAAGAAGCAAGCCTTCTTTTTTCAAATCTTTTGCCTGTTGCAACACAATCACAGAAAGCAGCGATTCATTACAATACGGGCAATATTTTCTTTAGGCGCGCATTAGCTATTAATGGCACGGATATGACTGTAAAGAATGAAACTGAATATTTATTTAGACAAGCAAAAGCAGCTTATATGCTCTCTATTAAAATAGATAACCAAGCGTGGGATGTAAAACATAATCTCGATCGCGTCCTTATAATATTACCTGCAAATCCAGCACCGGGTATTGGCGACTCCGACTCACCTGGACTTATTCTGGGCAATATTCCTGTAGGCTTGCCTTAAATTTATGAAAGAGTGGCTTAAGAAAATAAAATCGAGATCCAATCTCGATTTGGACACCCTCTCACTTATATTATCGATCGTATTTATGGTGCTAGCCATTATCAATCCATCGATACCGCTTAAACATAATATTTATAACTATATGTTTGTGGCTGACATCTCTCAAAGTATGAACACAGTAGATATGTCCGTCATGAATAAACCCTTATCAAGACTAGATTACATGAAGCATAGTCTTCATGAAGTTATGTCTGAACTCCCCTGTGGTACCAAGGTAAGTATTGGAATATTTGTCGGTGTCAGTGTTTCAGCATCTTATACCCCAATTGAAATCTGTGAAAATTTTGATGCCATTGAAGATACCATCGATCATCTAGATTGGCGGGCAGGCTGGTCTGGCAACTCTCGTATAAGAGAATCTTTTTTCAATCTAGCCCGCCTCATTCGAAGTTTTCCTGAAAACTCTCAAGTCGTCTATTTTACAGATGGCGAGGAAGCACCTAAACTTCATACATTTAATACAAGAGATCTTGGCCAATTCCAAGGAGGTAATGACTGGATTATTGTAGGTGTCGGCAGCCTTAAAGGCGCTCCTATTCCCAAACTTGACGGTAAGAATCAATTAATCGGATATTGGTCTAGTGATAGCTTTGGATTACAACCAGGTATTGCACAAATCTCTGAAGCTAATCTTGGCACACGAGACAATGTTGTAGCGGGTGGTGAAAGTGATCGCTATATATCCAAACTTGATGAAGGTTACTTAAAAGATATTACTAAACAAATTGACGGTATCTATGTAAGGGGTGATTCTGTACTTAATATTTTAAGCGCTATGAAAAAACAAAAACCCGCTTGGCAAGATACAGCAGATTTTCATCTTAAGTGGTTTTTTGCTTCTCTCGCAGGTATCATTTTTAGTCTTCGATTTATTTCGATAAAGAAAATAATGCAAAATGTTACTAAATTTAGAAAATAAATACGTTCATCTAAATACAAATTCAACGATCAAAGTTGAGGGTGATGATCGCATCCAATTCTTACAAGGCCAACTCACGCAAGACATCAACCTCATCGCACTTGATAAAGCTTTATTCGCTGGCTTCTGCAATCCTAAAGGAAGAGTCCTAGCTTTTATGTTGTGTTACATGGATCAATCATCAATTCACATACAAATAGATAGCTCCGTTGAGGAGTCTTTTCTTAAGCGTCTTAAAATGTATGTGCTTCGCTCTAAAGTTTCTATGAGTTTACTAGGCGATCAATTTACATGCATAGGTTTTATGGGATTTAAAGCCCTTCTAGATCAAGGTATTCAAGCGCCAAAAAGCTATTTAGATATTGTTCGGTCACATGATGTCATGATTATGCGTGTAGGAAAAAATACTGAACGCTTTCAGTTAATGGGTGACGCTTCCAAAGTAAATTCATTTATGCAACTCAACTTACCTGAATATACTTCTATGAGTATTGAGTCCTGGAATAATTTAAATATTTTAGATGGGGTTCCTGATATTTATCCAAGCACACAGGAAGCTTTCATTCCACAGTCTTTAAATATGGACCTTATTGATGGTATTAATTTCAAAAAAGGCTGCTATACGGGGCAAGAAATTGTTGCGCGAACGCACTACTTAGGTAAAGTTAAAAGACGAATGTACCGAGGTTTTATTGAATCGCAAGATGCTCTGATGCCTGGCGACCAAATCTTAAATGAAAAAAAAGAAGTAATAGGTCAGCTTGTACGATCCGCGAGAGAAAATGATAGCAAAACAAATATGCTGGTTGAATTAAGAGTAGATCAAGCGCATGAAACGCTATATATTAAAAATTATTTAATTGAAATTAATTTCGAAGAGAGAAAAATATTTGATTAGTTCTTAGTCTTTGTATTACTCAGAACTTCAGTATCTTTTTTATCTTTTTCTGGATTTGTGACTTGGAAAAATATTTCGTCTTGCTTAGTCATGCCAAGTTCATTGCGCGCTCTTTCTTCAATAGCTGAAAAACCTTGCTTAAGATCACTTACTTCTGCATTAAGTACATTATTTCTTATCTGATTATCATTATTTGTTTTCTTTTGAATTTCAATTTGCTGATTTAAACTCCATACACGAAACCAACTTCCTTTACCGAACCATAACGGGTACTGCATTAAAGCAACTAGCACCACAAAAATGATAGTTAAAGATTTCATATGAGATTATTTACTCAATTGATAAAAACAAGCCAGGCCTGCATAAGATGAGGCGCTTCCAAGCTCTTCTTCAATGCGAAGCAATTGATTATATTTTGCAATACGTTCAGATCTTGAAAGTGAGCCCGTCTTAATTTGCATGGCATTTGTAGCAACTGCTATGTCAGCAATTATTGTATCTTCCGTTTCACCAGAGCGATGAGAAATAACTGCGGTATAACCTGCTTTTTTTGCCATTGCAATCGTCTCAAACGTTTCAGTGAGTGTGCCAATTTGATTCACTTTAATTAAAACAGAGTTAGCTACTTTACGCTTAATACCTTCATCTAAAATTTTTGGATTGGTTACAAAAAGATCATCACCTACCAGCTGTATATGTTTACCTAATCTTTGTGTCAGCACATGCCATCCTTCCCAATCAAACTCACTCATGCCATCTTCAATACTGATGATTGGATATTTGTCACACCATGTAGCTAGATAGTCAGTAAATTGCTCGCCTGATAATGACAAATTTTCAGAAGCAAGATGATACTTACCATCTTTATAAAATTCAGTGCTTGCACAATCAAGCCCAAGATAAACATCTCGGCCTGGCTCATATCCAGCGTGAGAGATTGCTTCCATAATCATCTGTATAGCAGACTCATTAGATGGAAGGTTTGGTGCAAAACCACCTTCGTCACCCACGGTCGTTGAGAATCCTTTTTTACTGAGTGTTTTTTTAAGAGATTGAAAAACTTCTGCGCCACATCGTATGGCCTCTCTAAATGTGGGTCTTCCAGCTGGGATAATCATAAACTCTTGCATATCAACATTATTGTCTGCATGCGCGCCGCCATTAATTACATTCATCATAGGTGTAGGTAATTGCATGGGACCTGAGCCACCAAGATATCGGTAAAGAGGCACATTAGAATTTTTAGCTGCTGCAACAGCGGATGCCATTGAAACCGCAAGAATCGCATTAGCGCCTAATCGACCTTTGTTATCAGTTCCATCTAATTCAATCATGGTTTGATCAATTAATGTTTGATCATCAACATCAAGCCCTATCACAGCCTTTGCAATTTCTGTATTGACATGCTTCACTGCATTTAAAACACCTTTTCCAAAATAACGTTTTGCATCGCCATCACGAAGCTCGATTGCTTCTTTACTTCCTGTGGAGGCACCTGATGGCACCATTGCTCTGCCCACGACACCAGAATCTAAAAAAACATCAGCTTCAATGGTTGGATTGCCCCTTGAATCAATCATTTCTCGAGCCACGATTTGTTTCACAAAACTCATTCTTATTCCTTCTTTTGCAGTGAATTATTTAAGACATTTCAATGAAGCCTGCTTTTTTAACTGATCTATCAATCTCAGCTAATATTTCAAGCAGCGCTTTCATTTTTTTAAGTGGCCACGCATTAGGGCCATCAGATAATGCTTCTTTTGGATTTGGGTGTGTTTCCATAAAAATACCTGCGATACCGCTTGCTACAGCAGCTCTTGCCAAGACAGGGACAAACTCACTTTGACCACCGCTTTTATCCCCCTGCCCTCCAGGTTGCTGCACTGAATGAGTTGCATCAAAAACAACTGGGCAATTTGTTTCTCGCATAATAGATAAACTTCTCATATCTGAGACAAGCGTGTTGTAACCAAAAGATGCGCCTCGCTCACAAACCATAATATTATCTAGGCCGCCATTAGCTTCTTTTGCTTTTGTGACCACTTGCCTCATATCACCGGGCGCTAAGAATTGACCTTTCTTAATATTTACAGGCTTGCCTGAAGTTGCAACAGCATTAATAAAATCTGTTTGTCGGCATAAAAAGGCGGGTGTTTGGAGCACGTCGACAACACTTGCAACTTGTTCCACTTGAAATTGATCATGCACATCCGTTAAAACTGGCACACCAATTTGTTTTTTCACTTCAGATAAAATTCTCAACCCTTCATCGATACCAAAACCTCTAAAGGTTTTATTTGAACTTCGATTAGCTTTATCAAACGATGATTTAAAAATAAATGGGATATTGAGTGCTGCAGTAATTTCTTTTAATTGACCTGCCACATCCAATATCATCCCTTCAGACTCGATAACACATGGCCCTGCAATTAAAAATAGTGGGTGATTTAATCCAACATCAAAGTTGCATAATTTCATAATGCACTTCCTTTAGATTGTTTATATTTGAGTGCAGCTTGAATGTACGCTTTAAATAATGGATGGCCTGTTCTTGGATTAGAGGTAAATTCTGGGTGGAACTGGCAACCAATAAACCAAGGATGCTGATCTTGCGGTAACTCAATAATCTCACAGAGCTGCTCAAAAGGCGTTCTGGCAGAAATTGTTAGTCCTGCTTTTATCAATTGATCTACATAATGATTATTCACTTCGTAACGATGACGATGACGCTCGTTGACTTCAGACCCATAAATCATATGCGCTAAAGTACCAGATTCAATTGGACACTTCTGAGCGCCTAATCTCATTGTGCCCCCTAAGTCTGATGAATCATCTCTTTTTTCAATCGAACCTTCAGAAGATTTCCATTCGGTAATTAATCCAATCACTTGATGATCAGCATCCTGATCAAATTCAGAACTGTTTGCATTTTTAAGCAAGGCTTTATGTCTTGCAAATTCAACCACGGCAAGTTGCATTCCTAAACAAATACCTAAATATGGAATCTTATTTTCACGTGCAAATTGAATGGCTTTAATTTTGCCTTCAGTACCTCGCTTACCAAAACCACCAGGTACTAAAATAGCATCCATATCCGCCAATGGTTTAGTCCCACTTTTTTCGATTTCTTCTGAATCGAGATAATGAATTTTAATTTTCGATGATGTGTGGATGCCAGCATGTATTAGTGCTTCTGTAAGTGATTTGTAAGACTCAGTGAGATCTACATATTTACCTACAAATGCAATGTCAATATGATGTTTGGTATGTTTAAGTGCATCTGTAATTTTTTCCCAACTAGACAGATCTGCAGGCTTAGCCAGAATATTTAATTTGTGACAAACAATTTCATCAATCATTTGCTCATGCAATAAACTTGGTATTTTATAAATGGAATCTGAATCGGCTGCTGAGATAACCGCTTCAGGTGGAACGTTTGTAAATAACGCTATTTTTTTTCTTTCTTCATCAGGAATAGCACGATCTGCTCTGCAGATTAAAATATCTGGCTGAATACCAATCTCTCTTAGTTCTTTAACCGAGTGTTGAGTTGGTTTTGTTTTTAACTCACCTGCTGTTGAAATAAAAGGAAGTAATGTGAGATGAATGTAGCAAGCATTTTCACGACCTGCTTCAAATCCAATTTGGCGAATAGCTTCTAGAAAAGGAAGTGACTCAATGTCACCTACTGTGCCTCCGACTTCAACGATTGCAACGTCGGCACCATTAGAGCCATTCTTAATGTGTAATTTTATTTCATCTGTAATATGTGGTATAACCTGAACGGTCTTGCCTAAATATTCACCACGGCGCTCTTTACGAATCACGCTGTCGTAAATTTGACCTGTTGTAAAATTATTTTTCTTACCCATGCGCGCTGAGATAAAGCGCTCGTAATGGCCAAGATCAAGATCGGTTTCTGCCCCGTCATCCGTAACAAAGACTTCTCCGTGCTGGAATGGACTCATCGTACCAGGGTCGACGTTGATATAAGGATCGAGTTTGAGCATCGTCACTTTGATACCCCGTGACTCTAAGATTGCGCCGAGACTAGCGGCTGCGATACCTTTCCCCAAGGAAGAAACGACACCGCCAGTAACAAACACGTATTTGGTCATGGAAAGGCTTTTAAATAAATGCTGACGGGAGTCTATTTTACTTTAAAGCCATGTGTCTCACAATTGAAGTTTGAGGTTTATCAAATAGGGGAAGGGATTTCAACGGTTTTTATCTAAATCAACCCAAAAAATAGGCTTTCTTTAAAGGGATAAAAAAGTTTGCTGTCAACTTATTTTGATAAAAAACATCTCCACAAAATCTGTGGATAACTTTGTGGATAAAGATGACATAAATTTATAACTCTTGAATTTATAAGCGTTTTTTTGAATCGCTTATTTTTTAAGCTAAATAAAAGTTGTTTAAAATCAATAATTTAACTTATGTCCCTAATTCTAATAGGATTTTTTGACTAACTTAATGTAAATTCTAAGAAGATGTGCATAACTGCAGTATTTTGGGAAGTGCGTCGAGCGTATTTTGATGTGATATCTCAATCACAGCAGCTAAATTCATACCTCGTAATTCGGCAAAAAAAGTTGCGATCTGGTGCAATTCTGCCGGTGTATTTCTTCCCGCATGTCCTAGCCAAGATGGCGGAATATCAGGCGCATCGGTCTCTAGCACAATAGACTCTATAGGTAATGATCTAGCTAACGCTTGGATATGTGTCGCCCTGGGATAAGTCATTGCACCACCAAAGCCTAATTTAAAGCCTAACCCAATAAAAGCTTCTGCCTGTTGCATGCTGCCATTGAAAGCATGGGCGATACCCCCCTTCACGGGGTAGCGTCTTAAATTTTTAAGCACATCATCAATTGCATGTCTCACATGCATGATGACTGGCAAATCGAATACCATTGCTAATTTTAATTGGCTAACAAAAATTTCTTCTTGAAGTATTTTGTTATCCTTAGTCACAAAAAAATCTAAACCAATCTCACCTACTGCTACTGGTTCGTATGTTTCTAAATAAGACTCTAGCGCATCTATATCGCCATCCTTCATGTCAGCAATGTACATAGGATGAAAACCTAAAGCATAAAAACAATTAGGAAATTTTTTTCTAAGCTCAATGACATCATCAAAACTTTTTCGATTGACTGCGGGAATAATAATTTTCTCAACGCCATGATAAAACGCATTTTTAATGATCGTATCTTGCTCATGACTAAACTCTAATGCGTCTAAATGACAGTGGCTATCGATGAGCATGATGCAGCGTTACTTTAATTTAAATCGCATTCTTAAATCTTGACCAACCCAGCGATGATCCAAGAGTGTTGTAGTAATTTTATTTTCTAAATTTTCATAAGTTGGCAATGTAAACATACCCTTAGCTTCTGAGCCTAAAATCACAGGCGCATAATAAATAATAAGCTCATTAATTAAATTAGCTTCTAAGAATGCGCCATTAAGGCCTTCACCCGCTTCGATCCACGCTTCATTCACTTCTCTTTTTGCGAGCTCTTTAAGAAGTGATGCTAAATCAACTTTGCCACTATCCTCTAATTGAATACATTCAACACCTAAGGCTTTTAATTGCGGTAATTTTTTTTGTTTATCATTTGCGTAAGCAATAAGCAAAGGTTTTTCGCGGAGTATGTCTGCCTCTAATGGAATTTTTAATTCTGAATCTACAACTACACGTAAGGGTTGACGCGCATTCTCATAAAGTCTCACAGAGAGTTTTGGATTGTCATGCAATACAGTACCAATACCTGTAATAATCGCACAAGAAGAGGCACGCCAGTATTGAACATCCGCTCTCGCTTCATCACCTGTAATCCACTGGCTCTTACCGTTATGAAGTGCAGTCTTACCATCTAATGACACTGCAAGCTTAGCTCTTACATAAGGTAATTTCTTTGTCATACGCGAAATAAAACCAATATTTAATAATTGAGCTTGAGCTTCCATTACGCCTAATTCAACTTCAATGTGAGCATCTTTTAATTTCTGAATACTTTGACCTGAAACCATGGGATTTGGATCCTGCATCGCAATAAAAACTTTTTTAACTTTAGCTTTAATTAGTGCGTCTACACAAGGCGGCGTTTTGCCAGTATGCGAACAAGGTTCTAATGTGACATATACATCACCACCTTCTGATTGGCTGCCTGCTTCTTTTAATGCGATCACTTCAGCGTGAGACTGCCCTGCCTTCTCGTGAAAACCTCGACCTACAATCTCATCATCTTGAACGATGACGCAACCAACTCTTGGATTGGGGGATGTTGTGAATAAAGCTTTTTCTGCAAGCCTCAAAGCTTCACTCATGAAAAATTGAGGTGAATGTGAATTCATTTAATCAAGGTCGCGGATAACATCATGGAAATCTTCGACATCAGAAAAACTTCTATAGACAGATGCGAATCGGATGTAAGCCACCTTATCCATTTTTTTTAGTTCGTGCATAACATTTTCGCCTAACTCTCTTGCGGTGATTTCTTTCTCGCCATAAGCTAAAACTTTTTGAATGATACGTTCAATGGCTTGCTCTATATACTCAACAGGCACTGGGCGTTTATGAAGCGCACGACTAAATGATTGGTGAAGTTTATTTCGACTAAAATCTTCGCGTTTACCATTTTGCTTTACAACTTGAGGAAGTGTGAGCTCCACTGATTCGTAAGTTGTAAAACGTTTATCACATTCTGAACAACGACGACGACGACGAATTGAATTGCCTTCATCGTTCACTCTTGAGTCAACGACTTGGGTATCATCAGTTCCGCAGAATGGGCATTTCACTGGAGATATTTAAATCTGTAATTTAAGACCCATAAACTGGGAACTGAGCAGTTAAGTTAACCACCTTGGCTTTGGTCTCGCTAATGATTTTTTCATCAGTGGGATGGTCGAGGATATCTGCAATCATTTGTGCCACCATGTCAGCTTCTTTTTCTTTAAAGCCACGTGTCGTAATTGCAGGGGATCCGATACGAATCCCTGAAGTCACAAAAGGACTTTCTGGATCATTAGGAATTGAATTTTTATTGACCGTTATATGTGCTTGCCCCAAAAGAACATCTGCTGCTTTTCCGGTTAAACCTTTAGGTCTTAAATCAACTAAAAAGACATGAGACTCAGTACGGCCAGAAATAATACGCACACCGCGTTTACTTAGTGACTCAGCCATCGTTTGTGCATTTTTAATCACTTGTGTTTGATACACTTTAAACTCTGGTTTTAATGCCTCCAGGAAAGCAACTGCCTTAGCTGCAATCACATGCATTAGAGGTCCGCCTTGGATACCAGGGAATACAAGGCTATTAATACTTTTTTCAAATTCAGCTTTCGCTAAAATAATACCGCCACGAGGGCCTCTTAAAGTTTTATGTGTGGTAGATGTTACAAAATCTGCGAAAGGTACTGGGCTAGGATAAACACCTGCAGCAATCAGTCCTGAGTAGTGCGCCATATCTACCATAAAATAGGCTCCCACTTTTTTCGCAATCTGCGACATACGCTCCCAATCAAAACGCAAGGCATAAGCTGAAGCGCCCCCAATAAGAAGTTTAGGCTTTGATTCAATCGCGAGCTTTTCCATTGCATCGTAATCAATCTCCTCATGTGCATTAAGGCCATAGGGTACGATATTAAAAAGTTTGCCTGATAAGTTTGCAGGGGAACCATGTGTTAAATGTCCACCATCTCCAAGACTCATACCCATCACAGTATCGCCAGGTTTGAGTATTGAGAAATAAACAGCCTGATTAGCTTGACTACCTGAGTGAGGCTGAACATTGACATATTCAGCACCATATAATTTTTTTAGGCGATCGATCGCGATTTGTTCGACGTTGTCCACAAATTCACAACCACCATAGAAGCGCTTACCAATATATCCTTCTGCGTATTTATTTGTGAGTTGAGAGCCTTGAGCCTCCATCACGGCAGGGCTTGTATAGTTTTCAGAAGCAATGAGCTCAATATGGTCTTCTTGTCGCTTCATTTCCTGAGTGACTTGAAGTGCAATTTCTGGGTCCACCATACTTAGTTTTTGAGCTTTGCTAAACATGTCTATATTTCCGCTATGTATTTAAAAAGATTAGAGATTTTTATCTCTAAAGGTTAATATTTTATCATGGGTCTGACCTATCTTTCTTAATGAAGTTCTATCTTAGATAAAATCTAAAAGTTATAATCTTCCATCTATATTGAAGAGAAAGATTTATATGCACTGGACTGATAGTCAAAGGATTGCTGAGGCTTTATTCGACAAACATCCTGATATAGACCCCAAGACAATTCGATTTACTGACCTATACCAATGGATCTTAGATCTTGAAGATTTTCAAGATGATCCTAATAAATGCGGGGAAAAAATTCTAGAAGCTATTCAGCTTGCATGGATTGAAGAGTCAGAATAAATTATGGCATTACTTCCTAAAGAGATTTTTAAAGCCTACGATATCCGTGGCATTGTGGGTAAAACTCTCACTCCTAAATTTGTAGAAATCATAGGTCGCGCTATTGGAAGTGAAGCAATTGACAGAGAGCAAATCGATATTTGTGTTGGTTTTGATGGAAGGCTTTCCGGCCCAGAACTATCGAACGCACTTATTCAAGGCATACTTAAGACTGGTATTCATGTGATCAATCTAGGCATGGTCACAACGCCTATGGTGTACTTCTCCACATTCTTTCTTAAAACACAATCTGGCGTTATGGTCACAGGGAGTCATAACCCGCCTGACTACAATGGCTTAAAGATGGTTTTAGGAGGTGACACCTTATCGACAGAAGCGATACAGAAACTTTATGTTCGTATAGAAAAAGAAAACTTTTATGAAGGTCAGGGCTTAGAAAAGAAATATGACATTGCTAACAATTATCTGGAAGCTATTAAAAATCATATTCATTTAAAACGCCCAATGAAAATTGTTATTGATTGTGGCAATGGTGTGGCAGGTGCTTACGCTAGAAAAATTTATGAAAGTATTGGATGTTCTGTTGAAGAATTATTCTGCGATGTAGATGGCACATTTCCTAATCATCACCCCGATCCTTCTGAGCCACATAACTTAAATGATGTAATCGCGCATCTTAAAAAAAGTGATGCGGAATTAGGATTTGCATTTGATGGCGATGCAGATCGTTTAGGTGTTGTCACAAAAGATGGTCAAATTATTTATCCAGATCGCCAACTTTTATTATTTGCAGAAGATGTATTAAGTCGTAATCCAAATGCCACTATTATCTTTGATGTGAAATCGACGCGTAATTTATTCCAGTGGATTAAAGATAAGGGGGGTAAGCCTTTGATGTGGAAAACAGGGCACTCACTTATTAAAGCCAAAATGAAAGAGGAAAATGCAGCACTTGCAGGTGAAATGAGCGGTCATACCTTTTTTAAGGAACGTTGGTACGGCTTCGATGATGGTATTTATGCTGGCGTTCGACTTCTAGAAATATTAAGTCGCTTTGATAACCCATCTGAAATTTTAAATAATTTACCGAACAGTATTAGTACGCCTGAACTTCAAATCAAAATGAAAGAAGGTGAGCCTCACGCTTTAATAAAAAAATTACAAGCAGAAGCAAAATTTGATAACGCATTAGAAATTATTAAAGTCGATGGTTTACGAGTTGAGTACCAAGATGGCTTCGGTCTAATGCGCGCATCCAATACAACGCCTGTGATTGTTTTGAGATTTGAAGCTGAAAACAAAATCGCACTTGAAAGAATTCAAGATTCTTTTAAAAGTGTTTTATCTAATGCTAGTCCTGAATCTCATTTACCATTTTAAAGATTTAGGTAAGTAATAATTTAAATCCAGCAATCACTAAAACCAATGCTAATGTTTTTTTAATAGTATTGGCTGTATAAAATTTTATGCCAAGTGTAGTACCCGCCAATGCGCCCAGCAGAGTGGCGCCTATGAATAGAGGCAATTGATCGGGTAAATTTTGCACAGATGAATAATTACCAAGCAAGCCAAAACTTGAATTAATTAAAATAAAAAGCGCTGTGATACCTGAGGTTGTCTTGGTGGAACTCCATCCTAAAAATAAAATAAGTGGAGATAAAAATATCCCGCCGCCTGTTCCAGTCAATCCTGCTAAAAATCCAATGCATGAGCCAATAATAACCGCTAAGAGAAACGGGGGTTTTTTAAGTTTTTTATCGATTTTATTAGAAAGATTCGTAACGAGTGAAATGGCAGATATTAAAAGAATAATACCCACGATAGATTTATAGATATGACTAGGTGCGTTTATATAACCCCCTATAAATGCAAAAGGTATTGCGCCTAGAGCAATAGGTAATAAAACTTTAAAGTCAAAAAAACCTTTTCGAATGAAACGCCAGCTTGTAAATGAAGCAATAAAAATATTCATAACTAATGCAGTGGGTTTAATCACGCCGCTCGGAATATTAAATAATGTCATGATCGCAATATAGATCGACGCTCCTGCATGACCCACAGAGGTATATAAGACTGCGCCTAATAGTAAACATAGGCTAATCACTAAATCGATCAATTCAAAATGCATAGAAACCTCTATTTATTTAGTCAAAATCTTTCAAGTAGCTAATTATAAAGTGTTTAATAGATTTATCAGGGTAAAATACCCAGCTATGCAAAACGCCACTCATTTAACGCCACACGCAATTAACAAATACCGTCCTTATTGGGCGAAGCGCTTTGGCACAGCCACTATGCTACCCATGACACGCCAGGAGATGGACGTATTAGGCTGGGATAGTTGCGACATTATCTTGGTGACGGGTGACGCTTATATTGATCACCCTAGTTTTGGCATGGCCTTAATTGGCCGGTTGCTAGAAGATCAAGGATTCCGTGTGGGTATTTTGTCTCAACCTGATTGGTCGAGCGCCGAACCATTTAAGGCGCTAGGAAAACCTAATCTTTATTTTGGTATCACGGCTGGCAATATGGATAGCATGGTGAACCGATATACAGCTGACCGAAAAATTCGTTCAGATGATGCCTATACGCCAGGTGCCGTTGCTGGAAAACGTCCTGACCGAACGGTGCTTGTTTATTCTCAGCGTTGTCGCGAAGCATTTTCTGATGTGCCTTTAGTGATTGGTAGCATTGAAGCAAGTCTTCGAAGAATTGCTCATTACGACTACTGGTCTGACAAAGTACGTCGCTCAGTTCTTGTCGATTCTAAGGCTGATATCTTGTTATATGGTAACGCTGAACGAGCGCTTATTGAACTTACACATCGCATCGCTGATGGCGAAAAATTAGAAGACATTCAAGATATTCGAGGTACGGCATTTTTGCGTAAAAAAATTCCTGAAGGCTGGGAAGAGATAGCTTCCGCACATCTTGATCGTCCTGGAAAAGTTGAAACACATGTCGATCCTTATGAAATGAAAATGGGCGCAGGGACTGATTGTGAAACTAATGCCAAATCGAATGAGGAAAAATTACCTGACGGCATGCAGGTCATTAAGGTGGTTCGAAAAACAAAAGCTGACCGTAGTGTGCAAGTCGTTCGCTTACCAAGCTTTGAAGAGGTAGTTGATGACCCTGTGTTATATGCTCATGCATCGCGCGTACTCCATTTAGAAGCTAATCCAGGAAATGCACGAGCACTAATTCAAAAACATGGTGACAGAGAAGTTTGGCTTAATCCTCCGCCTATTCCACTCACCACAAAAGAAATGGATTATGTATACGGCCTTCCTTATGCAAGGAAACCACATCCTAGCTACGGTAATGCCAAAATTTCTGCATGGGAAATGATTCGCTTCTCCGTCAATATTATGCGCGGGTGTTTTGGCGGGTGTACTTTCTGCTCCATTACAGAACATGAAGGTCGAATTATTCAGAGTCGCTCAGAAGAAAGTATCCTAAAAGAGGTTGAAGAAATTAGAGATAAGGTAGATGGATTTACAGGTGTCATTTCAGACCTGGGCGGACCTACGGCTAATATGTATCGCATGGCTTGTAAGTCAGAAAAAATTGAAGCTTCTTGTCGAAAACTTTCTTGTGTTTATCCAGGTATTTGTGAAAATTTAAATACTGATCACACGGCACTCATAGAACTTTATCGAAAAGCAAGAAACACCAAAGGCATTAAAAAAGTACTCATTGGATCAGGTCTTCGTTATGACTTAGCAGTCACCTCACCTGAATATGTAAAAGAATTAGTGCAGCACCATGTGGGTGGTTATCTAAAAATTGCGCCTGAACACTCTGAAGAAAATGTGCTATCTAAAATGATGAAGCCAGGCATGGGCTCATATAATAAATTCAAAGAAATGTTTGATCGCTTCTCAAAAGAAGTTGGGAAAGAACAGTACTTAATCCCTTACTTCATTGCGGCCCACCCAGGTGCTACTGATGAAGATATGATGAACTTAGCTTTATGGTTAAAAGAGCATGATTTTAAATTAGATCAGGTACAAACTTTTACACCCACGCCGATGGCCATGGCCACAGCTATGTATCACTCAGGTAAAAATCCTTTACGTAAAGTGACGAAAGATAGTGAAGAGATTCCCATTCCTCGAGCAGGTGGTGTGCGTCGACTGCATAAGGCATTTATTCGTTATCATGACCCTAAGAATTGGCCGATGTTGCGTGAGGCATTGCAGCGTTTGGGTCGATCTGATTTAATTGGGGATAGTAAAAAACATCTTATCCCTGCAAGACAACCTTTATCAGAAAATCATTCCAGAAGAATGCATCAATTTGCTAGAAATAAAACGCCTACAACAAAAATATTCAAACGTGCTCGATAACGCTTAACTGCACCAAGAAATTGGAAGAAAATAAAATGAAAAATAAAAGCCACTCCCAAGAGTGGCTTTGTTATACCTATAAAAAATTAATTATTTTCTGATCTTAATCTTTCAATGCGCTTGTTTTCAAGGGCTCTTAATACTGTAAACGTTAGTGCTCCAATGGCAATCATAACTAAAACAAAGCAACCATAAGCCAATGGCCATGCGATACCATTAGTCATCATGCTAAATTCAGACATACCACCAATACCTGCAATAATGTTCACTGGCATAAAGACCACACTGATGATCGTTAATCTTTTTAAATCAATATTTTGATTTACATTCAAGAAGCCTACTGTTGCATCCATCTGGAAATTGATCTTATTAAACAAGAAAGATGTATGGCCATCTAGCGAATCAATGTCACGTAAAATTTCTTTAACATCTTCATGTTGACTGACGGATAGAAGTTTTGAGCGCATTAAAAATGATAGTGCGTTTCTAGTATCCATCACATTACGTCTAATCTTACCGTTTAAATCTTCTTCGATCGCTATATCAGAAAGTATGGTTGCAGCTTGGCTATTGGTCATGTAAGACTTCACAACTTGACTGCCCACTTTTTCTAATCTTGTATAAACGTCTTCTAGTGCATTGGCAGAATATTCAATGTCTGCTGCATATAAATCCAATAAGACATCTTTAGCTTGCGACACATAACCCGCTTCTGCACGAGCTCTCAAACGTTGAAGCCTAAATACAGGCAACTCTTCGTTTCTCACTGTAAATAGTATTTTGTCTTTAAGCACAAAGGCGACGGTTACATTCTTAGATTCTTTAGTGGTATCGAGCAAGAAATTAGAATGAAGATGGATCTCACCATTATCTTCAATATAAAAACGCGCACTTGTCTCCAAATCTGTGAGCTCGTTCGGATTAGGGATGTGTGCGCCAAAAATCTCCCTTGCCCATTCAAGCTGCTCAATTTCTGGTGTCACAAGATCTACCCAAATAGGCTTAGCCTTTTCGAGATCTTTTCTGCTGTAGATGGGTATCTGACGTAAGCGACCTTTAAAGAGGTCAAAGACTCTAATGACTGTAATTTGTTCTTTGTTGGGAGTTTCATCAGACACAAGGTCCATGCGGATATCGTCAGAAACTTCAAGGAGTACATCGTCACGACGGCTTGACTCAATATGATCCCAAACGACGATACGCTCTTGGTCTAATAAAGCCTCTAGAATTCGAGCGATTTCATTCACTTCAAGCTTTTTAATGAGTCTTTTTAATTCAATTGAATTTTGTTTTTGAATTAAAGATTCAACAATATCTTGGCGAGACATCTCTTGCCTATGAATGAGATTTCCGACTAAATTTTGCTTAGCTAGCAAGTTTTTGATGCTGGATAATTTCTTATCAATGTTGTTTTTTTCTGACATGATAATTGCCTCTAATTCAGATTAAGCTTAGGGTTTCGGCAATTGTAAAGTATTAACTATCAAATTGAAACCTTAATAGCCAACAAAAAATAAGAAGTCAGAAAAGATCGATTTAGTGCGCGCTTAAATGAATTTAATTTATCTTTTCTTAAAGCGATAAATAAGCAAGATGGAAAGAAATAAAATGTTTGGATACCAGATGTACCAATGTGACCATGGAATACCGTCTATCTTAAAATCTGAAATTGGCCAAAAAATTGGGGTGGGGAAAAAAGCTTTTGAGTGAAATGGAAAATCAAGGACAATATGAAATGGCCAAGCCAACATTGCCATAGCCAAAGCTCGATTAAAGCGATAAATGCAATAGATGATTGGTAAACATATAATGAAGCTGTGGCCGAGTGAGTAAGTGATGAAGAGCCAATCTGGAATAGACTCTAAGGATGGTTTACCGAAATGCCAATTTCCTGTTGCAATATTCATAACGATAAACAAGCCAAATGAAATTAAGTCTGGCATTGCACCAAAAAAAATCGCAGTCCAAGGATATCGCTTGTATCCAAATAATCCGTACCCCCATAAGGCATGACTTAATGTGTCCATATGCTTAGAAGTCGCCTCGAAGTCCAAACATGATTGATCGTCCACCCATTGGTGCTATATCTTTTAGGAAAGAAGCATGCTCTCTAATTTCTTCATTCAATAAATTATTAGCCCGTGTAAAGGCTTCTAAATTATATTGGGTAGGCAATTTGTAAGTTGCCATGATACTGACATTTGTATAAGCGTCTGTAACAAGCTCTTTACCTGTCAGATAATTAAAATTTGTCGCTACGTTATCTTGCTTAAAGGCATGGAGCACATCCATTCTTGCCCCAAAGTGATCAAATTCATACTTAAGGCCTATGCCTAATTTAAGTGGGGATATACGAGCTACGTAACCACCATTTGTTTTATCTTTGGCATCCACATAATCACCTCTTACATTTAATTGTAAGTGATCAGTGAGCATGCTCTTGCCTTCTAACTCAACCCCTTTAAATTCAGCTTTGATACCCGAAAATTGAGATATGTTGAAATCACCATTTACAACATTCGTTGATCTTAATCCAATATAGTTTGAAAACTTGGTGTAATACGTTCCCAAAGTCAAACTATCTTGTCCTGATTTCCAGCGTATCTGACCATCCAATCCATTCGATTTTTCAATCCTTAAATTAGCTTGTCCTTGCTCGTAAGCTCCAGTTGCGGTATGAACACCATCTGCATATAGCTCAAAGTATGAAGGTGCTCGTTCATTGTGACTAAAGTTGCCAGTAAGTGACCATTCAGAATTTAAAGTATAAAGCCCACCAATCGCCCCATTATTTGTTTTGAAACTCTTGTTAGCGGCTATAAAATTTTCACCACCTTTAGAGTTCACATCATGCTGTCCATGTCTTAAACCAAAAGTTACTTTATGTTGGTTGATGGGTAACTCTTCATAGAGATAAGCCGACTGACTATTAGTGTTAGACGAAGGAACAAAAGCCTCTGCACCTAACGCTTGAAATTTTCCGTTCTCGAATTGCAAACCTACAACACCTTTCATATTAAGTATCGCTTGATGGCCTAATTCAAATGTACCATCAACACCTTGGTTTTTAAATGTTGTATTAATTGAACCATCTTCAATTTCTTTGTGCATATAGTCAGTATAAGCCGCACGGAATTTGGCTCGATCAAAGAATGTGCCGAGATCCCTAATCTCAGATGCAAAATCAAAACGATCATTATCCATATCAATAGAAACTGCTGATTCTAATGGACTGCCATATGTCATTAGATGCTTGGCATAACTAACACCAGCATAACCTCTCTCAAAAATGATAGACGCTCCTATAGCACCACCTTTAGTTTCTGAATGACTATTAATAAGTTTATTGATGCCATGATCTGTCGTGTAATTAGTAGCTCTTTTTTTATCCGAAACCGCATTGCCTGGAATCCTTAAATTTTTAGCATCTCGGTTATAGGCATCCATGTGCATCACAAAATTCCCTGTACCCACATCAATCACTGCCGCATTACTTTGTTCTAAATTGGCTCCACCGTAACGCACTTCTCCCCGACCTGTAATACCTTCAAATTTTTCTTTAGGGATTCGATGATCAATAGCATTTACCACTCCGCCTACCGCACCACCCCCATAGAGAAGTGTGGCAGGCCCTCGAATGACATCAATTTGTTCAATAATGAGAGGGTCAATCGATACGCCATGGTCAAAACTTAAATTGGAAGCATCTAAATTGTTGACGCCATTTTGTAAGATCTTAATACGATCACTATCCATTCCTCTGATCATGGGGCGCCCTGCTGAGGGGCCAAAGGAACTGTTGCTTACACCCGGAATGCTATTTAATGTTTCAGCTAAAGTGTTTTCTCGTTTTAATGAAAGTTCGCGACCATTAAGAATGGAAATTGGTATCACCATTTGATCAGAACTAACACCCAAAGGATTACCGGTCACCGCTGTGGTGGGTATAGTTAAAATTGCTTTATCCGCAGCGACTGCTGGACAAGTCAAAATAAAAAATAATATGAATGTATTTTTTTTAAGTTTCATTTTGAAACCTCTTCAATAAAAATTTTAGTAACGCAAACTCCCTTAAAAGACTTAAGGAAGTAAATTAAAGTTAATTTAATACTGAAGTTTGAGGTGGGGCGCGAGCAGCAAAGTAAATTGCTGTGAGGGATTGATATGAATTAGATTGGGCTACAAATACTGTGTGATGATTTAACTCTTCAAGACTGAAAGCAAATTCACTATCATTAATATGTGTAAGTTTTGCGAAACTAATACATTCACTACAAGAATTAATATCTGAATTCTGTGAATCAGTCTTGTGGGTAAAGTCTTTTACATGAGAAATTTCGTGCGCAATCGCTGCTTGCTGAGTAAATGCAAACAAAAAGATTAAACATAAAGTACTATAAAGGCGCTTGAACATAAAAATAGTGTACCACACTTCATTTAACCGAAGCAGACCTGCTGAGCTTAAAGCTAGGCGTTTTAATTCATACAGAAGAATTTACATTTTGAGTTAGCGTAAAAAGTTTTGACGCTTATTCAAGGATCAAAAGAGTCCAGCCAATATTTTGAGGGGTTTTAATGAGTTAGATTATATTGGATAATATAGGTAGCAATACCTGCAAAGTAACCAATTAAAGCTAACCAACTTATCTTTTTAACGTACCAAAAGAATGGTATTTTTTCTAAGCCCATTGCCGCAACACCAGCAGCCGAACCAATAATAAGTATTGAGCCGCCTGTGCCAGCGCAGTAAGCCATAAATTCCCATAAAAAACTATCAGTTGGATATTGCGCTAGGTCATACATACCCATTGAGGCTGCCACAAGAGGCACATTATCGACAACTGCACTCAATAAACCCAACAGCGTCACAATATAATCTTGTCTGCCAATCGCTTGATCTAAAAATGCTGCAAATGAATTCAATATATGGCTGTGTTCAAGCGTTGCAACAGCCAATAAAATACCAATAAAGAAAACAATAGATGTCATATCAATCCGATGCAAAGCGTGAGCCAAAGTAAATTGCTGCTTATCTGCATCTTCTTTTTTGTAATGTATTAAATCTCCTACTAACCAAAGCAAACCTAAGCCAAAAAGTATTCCCATAAAAGGAGGTAAATGAGTGACAGTCTTAAACACGGGTACTAAAATCAAAATACCAAGTCCAAAATAAAACATCGTATTTCGCTCAAAATTAGATGTAAGCATTGAAGAAGTATTGTATGTTTTAGTTTGCGTTGAAATAAGCTTACCCTTCATTGAATGACTTACAAATAATAATGGTGCAATCAAATTAACTAACGAAGCTAAAAATAAACCTTTAATAATAGCGAGTGTTGTAATCTGTCCGCCAATCCATAACATTGTGGTTGTGACGTCGCCAATAGGGGACCAAGCACCGCCGGCATTAGCTGAAATCACTACCATCGATGCAAACAAAAGTCTATCCTCTTGTTTTTGCAATAGTTTTCTAGTGAGCGAAATCATAACTATGGTAGCTGTTAGATTATCTAATACTGCACTTAAGAAAAAAGATAAAAATCCAACTATCCACAATAGATGCGAAAGCTTTTTAGTTTTAATACGAGATGTAATAACTTCAAAGCCATTATGTGCATCTATTACTTCAACGATAGTCATCGCACCAATTAAGAAGAAAACAATTTCGGCAGTAGAGGCTATTGATTCAGTTAATTGATGGCTTACAAGTAAATGATCGCCCGTTGCAACTGCATAAATAGTCCATAACAATCCGGCGCCCAATAATGCAGTAGCTGATTTGTTAATTTTTATAGAATGTTCGAGTGTGATTGCAGCATATGTAATCACAAAAATAATAATGAGCGCAATAAGCATAATTTTTAATTTACAAGTTATTGTTTGTAATTAGAATTTAACAGATTAAAAAAACATAAACAAACATTTTACAATTGATTGTCCTGGTGGATTAGCTATTATGTTGGTTAAATTAAATACCCCTCACGCAGATATTATGGCTGCTGAAACATTTATGGCAATCATAATCACAATTACTATTCAGCCGCTTACTACGGGATGGCTTGTAGAAAAATTAAGTATTAATAAATAAAAACTTTTAATAGTTATTTTTTTAGTGATGGGCCTGATATCAA
>CANMPB010000008.1 GCA_947499625.1 Methylophilaceae bacterium | reverse complement strand
ACACTTGCATTTGCAGTAAAAAAAATTTTTTTTATTCTTTGGAGTATTAAATGATCAAAAAATTAATTTCAGCAATTTTTGGTTCTTCAAAACCAGTAGAAACTAATAGCACTCTTCCAGCAACAATCTCTAAACCTTCAACATCAGTTAGCGCTAAGAAAAAACCAGCAGCTAAAAGAAAACCAGCAGCTAAAAGAAAACCAGCAGCTAAAAGAAAACCAGCAGCTAAGAAAAAACCAGCAGCTAAGAAAAAACCAGCAGCTAAAAGAAAACCAGCAGCTAAAAGAAAACCAGCAGCTAAGAAATAAATATATCGGGACTTTATGTCCCGTTTTTATTAGCAAGTTCTTTGTTGCTAAACAAACTAAAACCAAGCAAACTTCACTTTTGCTTGGTTTTTTTATTAAATAATGTCTACAATTCTCACAAACATTTCTCAAATCAAACAAAATATTCTAGAAGCTGCTTCTATTAATAACTTTGGTGAGAAAGCCACTCTAGTTGCCGTAAGCAAAGGCCACTCTTTTGGTTTAATTATTGAAGCATTTAATGCTGGCATCATAAATTTTGGGGAAAACTACCTTCAAGAAGCGCTTGATAAAAAATTACACTTAGAAAGGTTTGCAATTCAGTGGCATTTCTTAGGCCCTATTCAAAGTAATAAATGTAGGCTTATTGCAGAAAACTTCAATTGGGTGCATAGCGTAGATAGAATAAAAGTCATGAAACTTCTTAATGATTTTCGTCCGTCAAACGCGCCTCCTTTAAATATCTGCATCCAAATTAATTCAAGTGGCGAAGATACTAAGAGCGGTATCGCGATCAATGATGCACAATCTCAGTTAACGGGCCTGATTGAGGCACTCAAAGAACTTCCTAAACTTAAACTAAGGGGTATTATGTCTGTACCCTCTAATACAGAAGACATTGAACAAGTCATTAATGAATTTAAATCTATGCATATGCTTTATGCTGAATTAAAAAATCAATTTGATACTGTTGACACCTTGTCTATGGGCATGTCGAACGACTTCAAACTAGCCATTGAATATGGTTCAAATCTTGTTAGAATTGGCACCGCAATTTTTGGGGCGCGAGAAATAAAAGCTAAAGGGGGTAATAATTGAATATTTGTTTTTTAGGGGGCGGAAATATGGCTTTAGCTATGATTAGCGGCCTGTTAAATCAAAAATATAACCCTGCCCTTATTCGTGTTATTGAATTTGATAGTAAAAAAAGATTATCTCTTGAAAACAATTTTAAAATTCTCACACAAGCAGAATTTAAACAGAAAGATGAAGATGAAATTATTGTACTTGCTGTTAAGCCGCAGCAAGCTGAATCTCTTCTTAAATCAATTTCTAGTGAAATTTCAAAACAACTTATTCTATCCATCGCTGCAGGTATTCAAATAGAATCGATTAGTAAGTGGACAGGTGGACATAAAAACATTGTGCGATCCATGCCTAATATGTGCTCTCAAATTCAGCTTGGGGTAACGGCTCTTTTTACTCAAGAAATATTGAATCCAAAAAACAAGGGGGCTGTTGAAGCAATTGCGAGTGCTATTGGAGAGTTTATTTGGTTAGATAATGAATCAAAAATGGATGCTGTGACAGCCATCTCAGGAAGTGGGCCAGCTTATATATTCTATTTCCTCAATGCATTTATTGAATCAGCCATTGAATTAGGTCTGTCAAGAAATGAGGCTGAAAAATTATGTGGTAAAACCATTCTCGGAGCATCCCATTTAGCTAAAGACCAATTAAGTAACCTTCAAAATCTCATTGCATCTGTTACTTCAAAAGGTGGCACAACAGAGGAAGGCTTGAAACATCTCGAATCGAATAAATTAAATGAAATACTTTTAAAAGCAACTCGAGCTGCTTATGAAAAATCAAAAAAACTTGGCTCAGAATTTAATTGATAGCATGAAAAATACTACAGTCATTGTAGGTTTGTCAGGTGGCGTTGATTCCTCCGTGACCGCTTTACTTCTTAAAAATCAAGGCTACAAAGTCGTTGGGCTCTTCATGAAAAATTGGGAAGATGACGATGATGATGAATATTGCTCAAGCAAACAAGATCTTGTGGATGCGGTATCTGTTGCCGATAAAATTGGTATTGATATTGAAGTGGTAAATTTTAGTAAAGAATATAAGGAAAAAGTATTTTCTGAATTTATTAATGAAATTAAAAGTGGCAGAACTCCGAATCCAGATATTTTATGTAATTCTGAAATTAAATTTAATGCCTTTTTAAATCATGCAATTTCAATGGGTGCCGACAAGATTGCAACTGGTCATTACGCACAAATTAAAGAAGCCGATGGCTTGTATAGCCTTCTTAAAGCAGATGATTCAACAAAAGATCAAAGTTATTTCTTATATCGTCTCAATCAACATCAACTCTCAAAGTCTATATTTCCTCTAGGTAACCTTCTTAAAAAAGATGTAAGAGAGATTGCTAAAAAAGAAGGCTTACATAACAGTGACAAAAAAGACTCTACAGGCATATGTTTTATTGGTGAAAGGCCTTTTACAGAATTTTTAAATAAATATATAGAGAATTCTCCAGGCCCCATTAAAGATGAGCATGGAAAGACATTAGGAGAACATATAGGCCTGATGTTTTACACCCTCGGCCAAAGGCAGGGTCTTGGAATCGGTGGCTCGAAAACAAGTAATGGCGAGCCTTGGTTTGTTGCTGAAAAAAATATTAAAGAAAATGTACTCATTGTTGCTCAAGGACACGCCCATCCTCTTTTATTTAAAGATGGGCTAATTGCAAAGAAAACTCATTGGATACATGGGTCTTTACCAGAAAAACATTGGGTATATGGTGCCAAAACAAGATACCGAGAAACTGACGCCCCCTGTGAAATCGATATGATAAAAGATGATTCAGTGGAAATTTTTTTTGGGCAAAAACAATGGGCCATTACCCCTGGGCAATCTGTTGTAGTTTACGAGAGCAATGTATGTCTAGGTGGAGCTATTATTGAAAGCGCTATAGATAAGGCTCAGGTGCCGTTGCCTGAAAAGATGGTCGCTTCATAAGCAATTCATGCAAATGATATAGATTTAGATATTCACTCTTAAAGTCAATTTCAGGATATCTTAACTTAACGTACCCCAAAGCACATCCGACCGCTATATCGGCATACGAAAATGTATCCTCTAAGTAGTATTCTTTACCTTCCATTTCTTGATTGAGCCTTTGAAGACTTAACTTTATCTTTCTCATTTGCTTTTCAAATACATCAGTATTTTGTTGTGAAATTGGCCTACGTTTTTCCAGCATGATTGCTACCGCTGCGTCGCACAATCCATCCGATAGAGCTTCCCATCTTTTTACTAATATCTTTTTATCAAAATCACTAGGCATTAAATAAAGCGGGCCACTCTTATGGTCAACATACTCAGCTATTACCGGTGAATCAAAAATTGATATATCGTTGACAACTAATACAGGTACTTTAACTAAAGGATTGTATTCATGAATAGTACAATTTTTATCAGCAAGCACAACTTTCTCCAAAGTCACTGGAGCTTTTTTCTCATCAATTAAAATTCTTATTTTTCTAGCGTAAGGGCTATTATTAGAATAAAAAAGCTTCATTTTTCTCTCAATTAAAAAAACTAAATTTATTATAATTTGTTAAGCTTCTACATTATGCAAAGATCAAAAATAAATAAGAAAACTTTGATTGAAGCCATTCAAACAAATGTCAAAATGGCGATCCAAGAAGATATAGGCAATATTGATTTATCTGCTCAACTCATCGAAGCAAAATCATCTGCCGTGGCTTATGTTAAATCCAAAGAGTCGGCTTTAATTGCTGGTATTCCTTGGTTTAACTCTACTTTTTTAATGCTAGATCCAAAAATCAAAATAAAGTGGCTTGTTAAAGAAGGTGAGATTGTAAAAAAAAATCAGAGGCTTTGTGAGGTTTACGGCACAGCAAAATCAATCCTAAGCGGAGAAAGAGTAGCGCTTAATTTCTTACAAACCTTATCTTCCACATCAACGATTACACATCAATATGTCAAAGCCATTGCAAATACTCATGCAAGTATCTTTGATACAAGGAAAACAATCCCGGGGTTAAGAATTGCGCAAAAATATGCTGTCGCTATTGGGGGTGGTAATAATCAGCGCATCGGACTTTATGATCAAATACTTATCAAAGAAAACCATATTACATCCTCTAAAAAAATTGATGGTTTACTTTCACTCGCTTTGAAATATTCCAAAAATAAAGATATTCAAATTGAAGTTGAAAATCTTGATCAGTTTAAAAAATTTATTGAGTTAGGCTTTAGAAATATATTATTAGATAACTTTAATATTAAAAATCTTAAAAAAGCTGTACTACTTAATAAAAAAAGAGCGATTCTTGAGGCGTCAGGAAATATTACGCTAAAAAATGTTAAAAAAATTGCACTGACGGGCGTAAATAGAATCTCTCTAGGCGCGCTCACAAAAAATATCAAGGCAATTGATTTATCTATGAAAATTGAGACTTTTAAAAGTCTCTAAACTTGACCAAATACGCTTAAAGCGTTAATGTTGAGGGTTTATAGCTATCTCATTAATTACAATCAAGAATCCTATGAACTCAAATCACATTTCTGGAGCAGAAATTGTTATTCGCTGCCTTCACGAGGAAAAAGTCAAATTCGTTTTTGGTTATCCTGGTGGTGCCGTCCTTAATATTTATGATGCTGTTTTTCAGCAAAATAAATTTAAGCATGTTCTAGTTCGTCACGAACAAGCAGCTGTTCATGCAGCTGACGCCTATTCAAGATCTACTGGAAAAGTTGGCGTTGCTCTTGTAACTTCAGGCCCGGGCGCGACCAATGCTGTAACAGGTATTGCTACCGCCTACATGGATTCCATACCTATGGTGATCATTAGCGGTCAGGTTCCAACCTACGCCATTGGGCAAGATGCCTTTCAGGAATGTGATACGGTAGGGATTACGCGTCCATGTGTAAAACATAATTTCTTAGTTAAAGACGTTAAAGATATTGCATCTACAATTAAAAAAGCTTTCTATGTTGCGTCAAGCGGAAGGCCTGGGCCTGTTTTGGTTGATATTCCAAAAGATATCACAGCCGAAAAATATGAATTTAACTACCCTAAATCAGTTCATTTAAGATCTTATAACCCTATTATTAAGGGTCATAGCGGCCAAATTAAAAAAGCATTGTCACTTCTTTTGAACGCAAAAAAACCAATGATCTACTCAGGTGGCGGCGTTGTATTGGGCGATGCCTCTTCACAATTAACTAAATTTGTTCGTGCTATTGGGGCTCCTATTACAAGCACGCTTATGGGCTTGGGTGGTTTTCCGGCAAGTGATAAGCAGTTTCTAGGTATGTTAGGTATGCATGGTACCTATGAAGCTAATATGGCTATGCAAGAATGTGATGTATTGTTGGCTGTTGGCGCTCGCTTTGACGACAGAGTGATTGGTAATCCGGAGCATTTCTTATCTAAACCGAGAACAATCATTCATATTGATATTGATCCATCATCTATTTCTAAAAGAGTAAAGATTGATATACCTATCGTAGGTCATGTCATTTCAGTGCTTACTGATCTTAATGATCTTTTATCTAAAGAAAAAATAAAACAAAACATATCTCTTAAACATTGGTTTAAAGAAATCGACCAATGGAGATCGACAAATTGCTTAAGTTTTAAAAATGACAAAAAACTCATCAAACCTCAATTTGTTGTTCAAACCTTACATCAGGTAACAAAAGGCGATGCTTTTATTACTTCTGATGTAGGTCAGCACCAAATGTGGGCAGCACAATACTATCCATTTGATAAACCTAGAAGATGGATTAATTCTGGTGGCCTTGGAACCATGGGCGTGGGATTACCTTATGCGATGGGCACTCAATTAGCACATCCTGATGCAATGGTTGCTTGTGTGACCGGTGAAGCTTCCATACAAATGTGTATCCAAGAATTATCCACCTGTAAGCAATTCCATTTACCTATCAAGATTGTCAATCTCAACAATCGATACATGGGCATGGTAAGACAATGGCAGGAATTTTTTTATGGAAATCGTTATGCAGAATCCTATATGGAGGCACTGCCTGATTTTGTAAAATTAGCTGAAGCTTATGGTCATGTTGGAATGAAGATTGAGAAGCCAAGTGATGTTGAGCCAGCCCTCAAAGAAGCTTTTAGCAATAAACTTAAAGAGCGCTTGGTTTTTATGGACTTTATTACAGACCAAAAAGAAAATGTATTTCCAATGATTCCCAATGGAAAAGGCTTGTCAGAAATGATTACAGCTGAGGATTTATAAATGAGGCATATCATTTCTCTCCTAATGGAAAATGAATCTGGCGCTTTATCTAGAGTTTCAGGGTTATTCTCTGCAAGGGGTTACAACATTGAATCTCTCACTGTGGCGCCTACTGAAGACGCATCGCTGTCAAGAATGACTATTGTTACTTCTGGCTCAGATGAAATTATTGAACAAATTATTAAGCAACTTAATAAATTAATTGATGTTGTAAAAGTCCTAGATCTAAATGATGGTAAATTTATTGAGCGAGAACTAATGATAGTCAAAGTAAAAGCGAATGCTCAGTATCGAGATGAGATGAAAAGAATGTGCGATATTTTCAGAGGACGAATTATCGATGTTTCTGATAGCTCTTTTACCATTGAGATAACAGGATCATCAAGCAAATTAGACGCTTATATTGAAAGCATTGATAAAGCAGCTATTTTAGAAACAGTGAGAACTGGTGCGTCAGGAATTGGACGCGGTGATAGAATTTTAAAAGTATAAATTAAAACTGAAAGGTTATTATGAAGGTTTACTACGATAAAGATGCTGATGTAAATTTAATTAAAAAATTGAATGTTGTTATTGTTGGTTATGGCTCACAGGGCCACGCTCATGCAGCCAATCTTAAAGAATCAGGCGTCAATGTCACTGTAGCCCTTAGAAAAGGTGGCGTATCATGGGATAAAGCCAAAAATGCTGGGCATAACGTTCTAGAAATTAATGAAGCCGTCAAAAATGCTGATGTCGTCATGCTCTTATTACCCGATGAAACAATGCCTCAAATTTTCCATCAAGAAGTTGCTCCATTCTTGAAAAAAAATGCCGTGCTAGCTTTCGCCCACGGATTTAATATTCACTACAACCAAATTATTCCAAGAGATGATCTTGATGTCATTATGATTGCACCAAAAGGTCCTGGCCACACAGTGCGCTCAGAGTATCTCAAAGGTGGAGGCGTCCCTTCATTGATCGCGATTTATCAAAACAAATCTGGCAAAGCCAAGGAAATTGCACTCTCATACGCAGCTGCAAACGGGGGCACTAAAGGCGGTGTCATTGAAACAGATTTTCGTGAAGAAACTGAAACTGACTTATTTGGTGAACAAGCTGTTTTATGTGGTGGCGCAGTTGAACTTGTCAAAGCAGGTTTTGAAACATTAACTGAAGCAGGCTATGCGCCAGAAATGGCTTATTTTGAATGCTTACATGAACTTAAACTCATTGTAGATTTAATGTATGAAGGTGGTATTGCTAACATGAACTATTCTATCTCAAACAATGCTGAATACGGCGAGTACGTAACCGGTCCTAGAGTAATTGGCAATGAAGCTAAGCTGGCTATGAAAGAAGCTTTGAAGAATATTCAAAATGGCGAGTATGCAAAACGTTTTATCCTTGAAGGGAAAACAAACTACCCAGAAATGACTGCAAGAAGACGACTTAATGCTGAGCACCCTATTGAAAAAGTTGGCTCACAACTTAGATCAATGATGCCTTGGATCGCTAAGAATAAGCTTGTAGATCAAAGTAAAAACTAGCTGCATGGCCAAAAAAAATTACCCAATCATTGCAAAAGAAGGCTGGCCATTCTTAATAGCATCTATTGCTTTATCAATATTCATATTTAACATATGTACTTTATGGTCGATACCTCTTTGGATAATTACTTTATTTGTTCTGCAATTTTTTAGAGACCCAAAAAGAAATACACCGTCTAAAAAAAATATGGTGATATCAGCAGCCGATGGCAAGGTGATTGTGATTGAAAAATGCAAAGATGAATATCTTAATAGGCGCGCAATTAAAGTAAGCGTCTTTATGAATGTCTTTAATGTCCATTCAAACAAAAGCCCGATCAAATCAACTATTATAAATAAATGGTATTTCCCTGGAAAATTTCTTAATGCGGCGTTATCAAAGGCTTCTTTAGAGAACGAGCGATGCGCGCTCCACCTCAAAACTAAAGAAGGTTTAGACATTACCTGCGTTCAAATTGCGGGCTTAATTGCGAGAAGAATTTTATGCTATGCAAACAAAGGCGATACATTAGAAGTCGGCGAAAGATATGGTTTTATAAGATTTGGGTCGCGAGTTGACTTATACCTTCCTATCAATTCAAAGATAAAAGTTACTTTGGGTGAAAAAGTTTTTAATGGTGAAACAATTATCGCCGAATTAAAAAAATAAACTAATTATCTATAAACAAACGAAGTTCGTTTAAAGCAAGCCTATAAACATCTCTTTTAAATTCAATCACCTCATCAAGAGGCATCCAGTAATCATGCCAGCGCCATGCATCAAACTCAGGCTTCTTGGTATTTTTTAAAAAGATATCGGTATCTTGCCCCTGCATTCTTAAAAGATACCATATTTGTTTCTGTCCTTTATAAACACCTCTAAAATCTCTTCGAAGCCATTGTGAAGGCACTTCATATTTTAACCAGTCTTTTGTTCGGCCAAGTATTTCTACATGATGAGGCTTTAAGCCAACTTCTTCCATAAGCTCTCGATACATAGCTTCCTCTGGGGTTTCGCCTTTTTGAATCCCGCCTTGGGGAAATTGCCATGCATGCTCTTGTGTTCGCTTTGCCCAAAAAACCTGATTCTCGGCATTACAAATCACGATACCAACATTTGGCCGATAACCATCTTTGTCAATCATAAAACCACCCTAAGAATTTCTTTAATTTCTTCATAGATTTAGTTTAAATAAAAGTCAGAATTAAAGCTAGAATCTATTACGAAAAAACTTAAATCATGACTTTTAAAAACCTCATTTTACTCATTTCATGTCTTTCAATGGGCGCATGCTCAAGCATGCCTATCGCGTATATCACCAATCAAGGCTCTGACACAATAAGCGTCGTCAACATTAAGAAGAAAAAAGTTATGCAAGAAATCCCTGTGGGAAAGGGTCCTGTGGGTATTGCTATTTCTTTAAAACAATCTTACGCCTTTATTACAAACGCTAATGATGGCTCAGTGAATGTTTTAGATCTTCATCAGAATCAGATCATTAAAACAATCAAAGTGGGCGGAACACCAGTAGGAATTACCAAATCGACTAATGAAGACTATATTTATGTGAGTGACTGGTTTAATAGTGAAATTCTTATGGTCGAAATAAAATCTTTAACAGTTATTAAAAAAATGAGTACTGGAAAATCGCCATCTGGCATGATATGTGACACTAAAGGGAAGTATCTTTTTATTTCCAATCGCGATGAAAATACATTAGAAATCTACAGTCAATCTGATTTAGATCTCATCAAAAAAATTAAAGTAGGTCATCATCCTTACGGGATATTTGTTAGGGAAAATTTACTCTTTGTTGTTAATGTTTTAGATGATTCAATAACTATCATAGATACAGATTCATTTGCTACGGAAACCATTAAAGTTGGAGATCACCCTTATGGCGTAGTATCTGACATGAAAAACCAATTTGCCTTTGTTACCAATACTCAAGATGACAATATTAGTGTTATTGATCTCAAGATAAAAAAAGAAATCAGAAAAATTAAAGTAGGTGGAAATCCAGAGGGTATTGATATTGATGAAAGAGATAATCTGTTAGTGACTTCAAATTGGAGAAGCGACTCTATTTCTATCATTGACTTGGCAAAGCAAGAGTATCTCTATGAAATTAAAACGGGCAAGCAAAGCCGATCTTTTGGTCAATTTATCAAAATTGACTAAAAGTTATATATAAAAATAATTTATAATTAACGAACTCATTAAAACACTAAAGGCTTTAATTCAAATGAAAAAAATTATTACTAGTATTTTTCTTATCTTTATATCATTCAATGCATTTGCTCATGGCCCAACACCTCAAAAAGTTGAAAAATCAATCCTAATCAACGCGTCACCTGATAAAGTTTGGGCAATTGTTAAAGATTTTGGTGGCTTTCAAAAATGGCAACCTCTTATTACCGAAAGCAAGGTAGAAAAAAAAGGTGAGGATACCCTAAGGGCGCTTACATTAAAATCAGGTGGGAAAGTCGTTGAAAGACTCAAAAGCATTGATGAAGCCGCTATGAAGTTAAAATATGAAATTGTGGAAGGCGCAGTGCCCGTAGCAGATTACAATTCATTTATTGTTGTAGCAAAGGGCTCTAACCCAAATGAATCTTCTGTTACATGGGTAGGTCGTTTTTATAGGGTTTATAAGCTCAACCCGCCAATTCCAGCTGGTCAAGATGACGAGACAGCTCTTAAAGCAGTCACTGAGATGTATGATGCAGGACTTCCGGCACTTAAAAAGCTAGCTGAAGCGAAATAACAAAATTTATTTTTAAAAAAGCAGAATTTAATTCTGCTTTTTTTATTTATGACTCCCATTATTATCGACACTATTGAGCCGCCCATCGGTGCAGTCATATTTCTTCATGGCCTAGGGGCTGATGGATTTGATTTCAAAGATATTTTTGCAAGACCACAATTCAATAAAATTCGGTTTATCTTGCCCCACGCTCCATATCAAAGGGTCACTATTAACCAAGGCATTGAAATGAGAGCTTGGTATGATTTATATGATCTATCTTTAAAAAAAGATGAGGATGAACTGGGGATGGAGAAATCAAGCTTGCTTATTAATCAACTTATTAAAGAGCAAATTTCCCTTGGCATCCCTTCTGAAAAAATTATTATTGGAGGTTTTTCCCAAGGTGCTGCAATGAGTTTTTACTTAGGATTGAAAGATCAGAAAAAATTAGGGGGTATTGTAGCTTTGTCGGGCTATCTTCCCTTAAAAGACAACCTTACAGATGCTATAAAAAGTGATTTAATAGATATGCCAATCTTTATGGCTCACGGCCTATATGATAGTGTTATAGATATACAAATTGCTGATAGTTCTTTTAAAAAACTATTACAAAAGTTTCATTCTACAAGTTTTGAGAAATACCCCATGGGGCATGAAGTATGTGAAAAAGAAATTGATGATTTATCAAATTTCCTCAATCAATCACTCAATTAAAGATAATTTTTATGAATAAAAATTCACTCGAAACAAATCTTAAAGAGCTTGAATCTATTGTTTCAAAAATGGAACAAGGCGATATGGCTCTTGAAGATTCAATAAAGTCTTATGAAAAAGGAATGCTTCTTCTTAAACTCTGCCAAGCATCACTAAAAGAGATCGAACAAAAAGTTTTAATACTTTCTTCAGAAAATACACTCGATCAATTTAAGCCTACTAATGAATAATTTTCATGAATGGCTCTCTCAGAAACAAGTATTTGTTGAATTCTTGCTCGAAAAAAACTTGCCTCAAGCTTGCCATGAAACTCCTTTAAATGAAGCCGTAAGATATAGCGTTCTCAATGGCGGTAAAAGAATGCGATCATTACTTGTACTTGCAACCGCAGAAATTGTTGAGGTACCCTCAACTGCAATTGAAAATATTATATGTGCTATAGAGTTTATACACGCATACTCTTTAGTGCATGATGATATGCCTTGCATGGATAACGATGATTTGAGAAGAGGAAAATTATCTTGCCATAAAAAGTTTGGTGAAAGTACTGCGCTATTAGTTGGGGATTTATTGCAGTCAATCGCTTTTTCCCACTTATCTTCGCCGTCGCTTCAAATTAAGCCTGAAAATCAATTAAAGATCATTCATACATTCTCTAATGCTATTGGCATTGAAGGTATGGCAAAAGGCCAGGCACTCGATATTGAAAATACAAACAAAAATATTTCATTAGATGAGCTTAAAACGATGCATCGTTTTAAAACTGGGGCTCTTATTAATACTGCATGTTTGATGGTAGTTTTAGCTTCCAATAATCATGATAAAAATACACTAGATAGAATAGATGCTTATTCAAAATCAATTGGGCTTATGTTCCAAATTAAAGATGACATTCTTGACAAAGAAGCAAGTCAAGAAGCTTTAGGTAAAACACCTGGCAAGGATGAAAAAGATAATAAGTCTACGTTTGTATCTTTATTAGGTGTTTCTAAATCAAAGGAATTAGCTGCTGGATATTATGAAGAAGCTTTGGCTGCGATCAAACCTTTTGGAGATAACGCATATTGCTTAGCTGGTATAGCTGAGCTAATGATGACTCGATCGCACTGACATGAATCTACTTGATAAAATTAACTCACCAAAAGATTTAAAAAAACTCAGTCGTACTGAACTTATTACTTTATGTGATGAAATCAGACTTTTCATTATTGAAAGTGTTTCAAAAACAGGCGGCCATCTCTCATCGAACCTTGGTGTTATTGAGCTTACTGTAGCGCTCCATTATGTTTTTGACTGCCCTCACGATAAATTTATATGGGATGTTGGACACCAAACCTACCCCCATAAAATTCTGACTGGAAGAAGAAATAAAATGAGCTCTTTAAGGGCAATGTCTGGAATCTCAGGCTTTCCAAAAATATCGGAAAGTGATTATGATATTTTTGGTACTGGGCACTCAAGCACTTCAATATCAGCAGCTTTAGGTATGGCTGAAGCGCTCAAAAAGAAAAAATTAAATTACAAAGCAATTGCCATTATTGGAGATGGTGCCATGACTGCGGGCATGGCTTTTGAAGGACTTAATAATGCTGGTGACTCAAGCAATAATATCTTAGTCGTTTTAAATGATAATGATATGTCGATTTCTAAAAACGTAGGCGCACTTAATAACTATCTAGCAAAACTTATGTCAGGTAATTTTTATAGAAGTATTAAGCGCTCAGGTAAAGTAGTTTTATCTGCTATTCCTCCTATGCTTGAATTTGCAAAGCGCGCTGAAGAACATGTTAAAGGTATGGTTATTCCAGGAACTTTATTTGAAGAGTTTGGATTTAATTATATCGGCCCGATTGATGGTCACGATATTAGCGCGCTTGTTGATACGCTTAGCAATCTTAAAGAACTACAAGGCCCACAATTTTTACATGTAGCCACCCAAAAAGGATTTGGCTATGAACCTGCAGAAATCGATCCAAATAAATTCCATGGTGTCAGCCAGTTTGACCTGAAGGATGGTATAAAAGCATCAAAAACAAAAAAGCTAACTTACACCGATGTGTTTGGAAATTGGATTGTTGACATGGCTAATATTGATAAAAAGCTTTGCGCAATCACTCCTGCGATGTCAGATGGCTCAGGTCTGAATAAATTTGCAGAAAAATTCCCTGACCGTTTTTTTGATGTAGGAATTGCTGAACAACATGCAATTACTTTTGCAGCCGGTCTTGCGTGTGAAAATTACAAACCTGTAATTGCTATTTATTCAAGTTTTCTTCAAAGAGCTTATGATCAATTAATACATGATGTTGCATTGCAAAACATTCCTATGCTTTTTGCAGTAGATAGGGCTGGCATTGTAGGGCAGGATGGGCCTACACATTCAGGAAGCTTTGATTTGTCTTTCTTGAGATGTATTCCAAACATTCTTATTATGGCACCAAGCAATGAAAATGAATGTCGACAAATGCTTTTTACAGGATTTAAATTCAAGGGCATTTCAGTGGTTCGTTATCCGAGAGGTCCTGGTCCAGGATCTACTATTAAATCTAAAATGACGACTATTCCCATTGGTAAGGCCGAAGTTATAAGGCAAGGTCGCAAGATCGCCTTACTGGCTTTTGGTAATATGCTAGACGAAGCTTTGAAAGCCGGAGAAAAAATTAATGCTACTGTCGTTAATATGAGGTTTATTAAACCTCTTGATATTAAGTTAATTAAAGATTTATCAGAGTCACATAAACTTCTTGTCACGCTAGAAGAAAATACTATATCAGGCGGGGCTGGATCAGCGGTGCTGGAAGTAATTAGTGAATATGATTTAAAATGCCGATCACTTCGACTCGGCTTGCCTGATAAATTTGTTGAACAAGGCAGTCAAGAACAGCTCCGTAAAAAATATGGCTTAGATGCTGTGTCTATTGTTAAATCAATTGAGAAAAAATTAACCTAGTGCTACACTCAAGTATTAATAAATAACTATCCATTATGACGACAAGCAATCAAACATGCCCGATTGAAGATGTTCAAAATTCACCTGATCTTAGAAGTTTGGATATTGACAAGGTTGGTATTAAATCTATAAGACACCCTGTGCTCGTTAAAGATAAAACGGGCGGCGCTCAGCATACAGTTGCAACATTTAATATGTACGTCTATTTACCGCATAATTTTAAGGGCACTCACATGTCAAGATTTGTTGAAATCTTAAACATGAATGAAAGAGAAATATCTGTTGAGTCATTTGAAAATATTTTAAGAGAAATGATTAAGCGACTCGAAGCTAAATCATGTGATGTCGAGATGACGTTCCCTTACTTTATTAATAAAACTGCTCCTATTTCTGGGGTCAAAAGTCTTCTTGATTATGACGTCAGTTTTATCGGAAAAATTGCTGATGGTAAATTTAAAAATACAATTAAAGTCGTTGTTCCTGTTACGAGTCTTTGTCCATGCTCAAAGAAAATTTCAGATTATGGTGCACACAACCAAAGATCTCATGTCACAGTCACTGTTGAAATTAACAAATTTATTTGGATTGAAGAGTTAATTGAGCTTATTGAAAAACAAGCCTCATGTGAGCTTTATGGTTTATTAAAAAGACCTGATGAAAAATACGTAACCGAAAAAGCTTATGACAATCCCAAGTTTGTAGAAGATATGGTAAGGGATGTTGCTGCACAATTGAAATTAGAAAAAAGAATTAATCACTTTATTGTGGAGTCTGAAAATTTTGAGTCCATTCATAATCATTCGGCATACGCACTAATTGAGGGCTAAATAAACTTCAGTCTGACTTAACCAAATATTTTATTACCTTTAATTTCTATTTTTAATCCAAACCAAATTACAACAAAACCAATTAAAGGTGATATAGCAGCAATCATGAATCCGATCTGGCCGCCAAGATATTGGATCAAATAACCCCCTCCCAAACCACCTATAGTCCCACCAATCCCATAAGCTACACTGTTATATATCGCCTGACCTCTTGTTTGATTTCGCCCTTTAAAATAATAAGCAATAACCTCGATAGATGCCGCATGAAAACTCCCAAAAGTTGCTGCATGAAACATTTGCGCTATAAACAATAAATATAAATGATCGGGTGAGGCGCCAATTAGAATAAACCGAATAACACCTAAAAATAAACTCATCAATAAAATTGTTTTGAGTGAATAACGTCGTAAAATTTTTGGCATGGCCATAAAAATGAGAATTTCACAAATAACACCAACAGCCCAAAGCCACCCTATTGTCGCACTGCTATATCCATGATCTTTAAGGTAGATTGAATAAAAATTATAAAGAACTCCGTGCGCTGAAACCATCAAAGTGCAGCCAATCAAAAGCGCTATGACAGAGGGTGTTTTGATAATTTTCCAAATAGATAAATCGTTTGTTTTATGTTGAATCTCTTTAGTTTCAGGAATGGTATTTGATAAGAAAAATATAATGGCTTGAGCTATCAATAAAACCCACAATAAAATATTAATGCCTTGAAGATCAATTAAATATCCTAAGAATAACGACGCTGCAATAAATCCGATTGATCCCCATAATCTTATTCTGCTGTAATGCCCATTTGTAGTGGCTAAATGTGCAAGAGTTAAAGATTCGGCAAGAGGCAATGTTGAGCTTGTAAATAAACTTAATGCTGACATTACTAAAAAGATCCAAAAAAATCCCTTAGCCCAAAAAACACCAATAAACCCTATGAGACCTAAAAATGATGTCAGCTTTATCCATTTGACACGATGACCTGTATGGTCAGCTAACCACCCCCAAAAATTAGGGGCAATAATACGACTTATTTGAAATAAAGAAAGAAGAATACCAATGCTTGAAGGTGAAAAATTTTCAGATTGTAAATAGATGCCCCAGTAAGGAACAAAAGCGCCTACAAAAAAATAATAGAAAAAATAAAAGCGCGATAAGCGCCAATGAAGATTATGGCTAGAAACCACTAAATTTTAGGTGTATGCGAAATTACATCCGCGTTTTGCGCTCGATGTCTTAACGCTTGATCCATAACAACCAAAGCCAACATAGCCTCAACGATAGGTGTTGCTCTGATAGCAACGCAGGGATCGTGACGGCCTGTTGTTTGCATAAGCACAGCTTCACCTTTTGTGTTGATTGATTTTCGATCCTGAGGAATGCTTGAGGTTGGCTTAAAAGCAACATTAGCAATAATATTTTGGCCTGTGGAAATGCCCCCTAAAATACCACCTGCATTATTTGTCAAAAAGCCTTGTGGGGTTAGTTCGTCGCCATGCTCACTTCCTTTTTGAATGATAGAGCCGAAGCCTTCGCCAATATCAACGCCTTTTACAGCATTAATACCCATCATTGCATGAGCAATTTCAGCATCTAATCTTCCAAAAATAGGCTCACCCAGCCCCACAGGAACATTCTCAGCTACCACAGTAATTTTTGCACCTACAGAATCTCTATTTGCACGAATACCATCTAAATATTTTTCTAACTCAGGTACTTGTTGATGATTGGGACAAAAAAATGGATTTTGATTTACATCTTCCCAATTTTTAAATGGAATAAGAATAGTCCCCATTTGGCTCAAATAAGCACGGATTTTAATCCCATATTTTTGAAGGAGCCATTTTTTAGCTATAGCACCAGCAGCAACTCTCACTGCCGTTTCCCTCGCGCTTGATCTTCCGCCACCTCTATAGTCTCTCAAGCCATATTTATGAGCATAAGTATAATCTGCATGTCCGGGGCGAAATACATCTTTAATTTTTGAGTAATCTTGACTGCGTTGATCTGTATTTCGAATAATAAAGCCTATGGGTGCACCTGTAGTTTTGCCTTCAAATACACCAGACAAAATCTCGACCTTATCTTCTTCGTTGCGTTGAGTTACATGCTTTGAAGTGCCAGGTTTTCTTCTGTCCAAGTCTATTTGCAAATCTTCTTCCGACAAATCTAATCCTGGTGGACAGCCGTCCACAATACCGCCTATAGCGGCGCCATGGGATTCACCAAAAGAAGTAAGTGTAAATAAAGTACCTAGAGTATTACCTGACATAGATATGCTTCGTATAAATGTAGTTAAATTTTATCATAATCGGTTACTTATTAACGGGATAGCAATCCTTTAATCCGCGATCCTGAAACTCTAAATTAAAACTAATTTTTTATTCATAGATAATTTTGTAAGTGCCTAGATCTAAATCTTTTAACGTATAAGTTCCGATTGCAAAACGAATTAATCTTAAAGTAGGATACCCAATTCTCCCTGTCATCCTTCTCACTTGACGATTTTTACCTTCCGATATTTTAATTTCAAGCCAAGTCGTGGGAATCGCCTTTCTTTCTCTAATGGGCGGAATTCTGTCCCATAAACCTTTTGGCTGATCTATTATTTTTAAAACTGCAGGTAAAGTTTTAAAATCACCCAAATCAACACCGCATCTTAATTCATCCAAATCGCTCTCTTTCGGGGCGCCCTCAACCTGAGCCCAATAAGTTTTTTGCATTTTATATTTTGGATCGCTAATTTGATGCTGAAATAAGCCATCATCAGTTAGAATAATTAAACCTTCACTATCTGTGTCAAGCCTGCCCGCAGGATAAACACTAGGTATTGGAATAAAATCTTTTAACGTCTTATGATTGTCATGGTTGCTGAACTGACAAACTACGCCGTAAGGCTTATTAAATAATATTTTCATTAAACTTAAAGTGAGTATGAATGCTTAGCAAAATCAATCTTCCAAAAAATTCATCAAAAATTACTGTCAATTCGAATTTGACTTTAAATGTTCCAGACCATCCCATTATCCCATTTATTGAAGGTGATGGTATTGGTGCGGATATCACTCCAGCAATGATAAAGGTAGTGAATCAAGCCGTTCTTAAATCTTATGGCGGGGGAAAAGAAATCGCTTGGATGGAAGTATTTGCTGGGGAAAAGGCTACGAAAATATACGGCAAAGATATATGGCTGCCTGAAGAAACGCTTGATGCTATGAAAGAATTTGTTGTATCTATTAAAGGCCCCCTCGCAACACCAGTCAGTGGTGGCATAAGATCGCTTAATGTGGCAATGAGACAAGGGCTTGATCTATATGTTTGCTTAAGGCCTATTGAATATTTTACTGGCGTGCCAAGTCCCTTAAAAAATCCTGAAAAAACTAATATGGTTATTTTCAGAGAAAATACAGAAGATATTTATGCGGGCATTGAATGGCAAGCATTCTCGGAAGAATCAAAAAAAATCATACAAATGATTTCAGAGTTAGGCATGAAAAATAAAATCCGCTTCCCCGAGTCAACTGCTATAGGTATTAAGCCTGTTTCCAAGGAAGGTAGCCAAAGGCTTATAAGAAAAGCGATTGAATATGCTATTGAGCATAAAAAAAGGTCGGTGACGCTAGTCCACAAAGGCAATATTATGAAATTTACTGAGGGTGGATTTAAAGAATGGGGCTATCAATTAGCCCAAGATGAATTTGGTGCTAAACCCATTGAGGGCAAATCCGGTTTTGCATGTGCCAATGGTCTTATTATTAAAGATTGTATTGCAGATGCTTTTCTACAAGAGATATTACTTCACCCTAGTGAATATGATGTTGTAGCAACGCTTAATCTTAACGGAGACTATATTTCAGACGCATTAGCTGCTCAAGTTGGAGGCATTGGGATTGCTCCAGGTGCAAATTTATCAGACTCAACCGTTATTTTTGAAGCGACTCATGGAACCGCACCAAACATTGCAGGCAAAAAAATTGCCAATCCTAGCTCCTTAATTCTTTCAGCTGAAATGATGTTAAGGCATATTGGTTGGATTGAGGCCGCCGATACTCTTTTGTCAGCATTCAAAAAAACATTGGTGGATCAAAAAGTCACTCAAGACTTCTCATCCCAATTAAATAACGTTTCAGCACTATCTACAGATGCCTTTGCTGATGCGATCATAAGTTATATGTAAAAAAAAGCCCGCATATGCGGGCTCATTTATTTGGTTTGAAACTAGGCTTTATTTATATTTGAAGCTTGCTTGCCTTTTGGTCCGTCTGTAACGTCAAAAGTTACTCTTTGACCTTCTTTAAGACTTTTATATCCTGTATCTACGATTGCTGAGAAGTGAGCGAATAAATCATCACCACCATCATCAGGAGTAATAAAACCAAAACCTTTTGAATCATTAAACCACTTTACTGTACCTGTTGCCATTTCATAAATCCTTAACTTTAAACAAGGGAGGCCCCCCAAAAGTTTGAATCAAGAACTAAAGCACTACTTAAATATAAATTAAAGCTAGCTAAATAAAACTCGAAACCAAACACCTGGGAGCTTTTTTACGTTGTTTAGCAATGAATGTCAAGCTATTTGTTGACTAAAAACCTTATGATTTGATACCGTTTAAAACTTTTTCTATCTCTTTATAAGGCTGAGCACCTAACATTCGCTTGCCATCAGAAAAAATGAGGGTTGGTGTAGATGTGATACCTAATTTTGAGCCTAATTCCAGCACTTGATCTGTAGGTGCCTCACAATTTGCTTTACCGGAAGGAAGTGTCTCATTAAGCGACCAATCAAGCCAAGCTTTTGAGCGATCTTTAGCGCACCAAATAAGCCGTGATTTATTCTTAGCATCAGGATGCAGTTTTTCAATTGGAAAGAGAAATGTATAAATCGTAATATTATTTAAATGGGTAAATTCATTCTGCTCAAGCCTTTTACAAAAAGGGCAATCGACATCTGAAAATACAACCAATTTTCTTGATCCATCGCCTTTGATAGTTTTGATCGCTGAGGCAAGAGGCAGTGATGAAAAATCAATTTTAGTTAAATCCTCGAGGCGCTCTCCCGTTAAATCCTTCTTTGTTTTAGGGTCAACAATATGCCCTTCTGCGATAAGAAATGAAAATTTCTCATCTGTATAAATAATTTGACCGCCCATAAAAACTTCATAGAGTCCACTGTACTGAGTTTTCTTGATGCTCTCAACCTTGTATTTTGGATAAGAAGTTTCAATCATCTTTTTTAAATTAGCTTCATCTGCTATCAAATAAAAAGAAGTAGATAATAAAAGAAGTGCAGTAATTTTTTTAAAAGTCATTATTTAATGAATTGCTTTTTTTATAAGAATTTTTTTAATTAACTGATTTTGATTAATTTTATTAAGGCCAAAATTAATTACAAAATCTACAATATGATTTTTAGAACTAAAAAGATAGCTTAACTGGTCTGTTAAATAGCTTACAGATAATATATCAGTCTTTCTGTTTCGATTGTATTTTTTGAGAAAAGACTTCAATCCAAGATCATGATGATACTTTTTATTTGAGCTTAACAATTCATCAAGTTCTATTACATCTCTTAAGCCTAAATTTAAACCTTGGCCTGCAAGAGGATGAACCTGATGAGCAGCATCTCCTACAAGTAAAACACGGTCCGAAATTAATGATTTATTTATCTTCATATTTAAAGGAAAGTATTGGCGCTTTGTTGTTAACGAAATATCTCCGAACATTTCACCTATAACATTTTTTAGCATTTGAATGAATTTATCATCAGTGAAGCTTTCATATTCTTTGATCATCTGGCTATTTAAAGAAAAGACAACTGAAAATTCATGTGTGTATATAGGTAGCAATGCCAATATACCGTGATACATAAATTTCTGATAAGCGGATCCCTGATGTGCTCTTGATATTTTTATATTAAATACTATTGCTGTCTGATCAAAATCTTTATATCTGAAATGTATAGATGACTGGCTACGAACCCAAGAATTCGTTCCATCAGCGCCGATGGCCAATTTAAATTGGCGAACATTATCATTCGCATAACTAAGATTTATTTCCTTCACTCCAGCGCTTAAAGATTCAACCTTATTTGTTTTAATTTCCTCATAACTTATTTTGCGTATTCGATGAATAAATGCTTTTTCAAGTTCATCATGATTCACAATGAATGCAAGCTCATTCATTTCTGCATCATCAGCATTAAACTTTAAAGATGAATGTTCCTTATCTGAATAAACAATGATAGATCGTACTGAAGACACTTCTTTTTTAGGCAAAAAAGTCCATACACCATTTTTTTCCAGCCATGTTTTAACGCCTGGAGTAATTGCATAAAATCTAGGATCAATTTCTTTTTTGTGAATGGTTTTTGCTTCTGATAATAGCGCTGCCTCGATATCATATTTATCTATAGCAATTAAAGTAGCCATGCCTACAATGCCAGAGCCTAAGATCAGAACATCACTCGATGCTTGAGTCATTTACCAAAACTCATTTTTTTTACTAAAAAATTTTTGACGGGTCTAAAGTTATCTAAAAGAGACAAACTAAATCCCCTTGTGATAGATAGCCCAACTAAGTCATTTGAAAAAATATTTACTAAAGAATCCGTAAAGAAAAGTGTCTTTTTTGTCTCTGGGTGTCTGGAAGCATAATATTGATTAACAAATGATTCAGACCCTATATGATTTGACTCTGATTCATTCATTAATTTGGATAGTACATAAGCATCTCTAATCCCAGTATTAAAGCCCTGCCCAGCAACTGGATGCATTGTTTGCGCTGAATTACCAATAACTACTATGTGAGATTTCGGAAAGTCTTCAAGAACAATTTTTTTCAATGGGAAGGTAATAAACTTCTCACAATCGATGAATCGTCCAACCCTGTCACCAAAATGTTCATACAATTTTTCTAGGAATACATTTTTTTTAGTTTTAGCTAACGCTTGAATGTCTATATCTTTACCTGTCCATACTAATGAAAACTCTTTAGGTCCATTCGGTAAAAGTGCAATAGGCCCCATAGAAGTAAATCTTTCATAAGCCACATTATTGGGTGGAATTTCTGAAATCACTTTTGTAACTAGCGCAGTATGGTTATAACTAGTTTCTTTTCTTTTAAGGTTTTGAATTAAATCAGTGGTATTTTTTCCGCCATCGGCCAGTATTAACAGTGGCGCTTCGAGAGGTAAATTTTTAGTCAGGCCATACAAAATAGATTTATCTTGTTTATTTTCGATAGCTGACACTTCAAATTCATAACTAACTTTTATTAATGAGGATTGATTAATTGGATCTTCAAGAGCTTTTGATAAGTCACCATAAGAGACAACATAACCTAATGCTGGTAAATTATTTTCCTCTGCGGATAGTAAAGTACGTCCAAAGCTATTTTTTTGGCTTGTGTGAATGCTTTGAATTGAGGTAATTTTTTTTTCTAATAATCTCCATATTCCAAGATTTTCAAGAATCAGTTTTGTTCCATATGAGAGTGCTAATGCTCGTTTATCTGAATGTGCATCATTTTTTTTTCTTAACTCTAAAAGATGCGAACTTTTATTTTGCTTTGCTAGCAATAAAGAGAAAATCAGTCCAACTGGACCAGCCCCCACAATGAGGTATTCTGACTTTTTCATTTTGCCATCAATGCTTCAATGGATTCTATTGTTTTTGGGCTCTCTTTAGTAAGTACTTCATGCCCATCTTGCGTAACCAAAACGTCGTCTTCAATTCTGATACCAATATTCCAAAATTCCTTAGGTACTTTTGAAGAAGGCCGAATATAGCATCCTGGCTCCACAGTTAAAGTCATACCTGGTTTTAGCTGTTTCCATTCTTTTGAAACATTTTTATATTCACCCGCATCATGCACATCAAGACCTAGCCAGTGACCTGTTCTATGCATATAGAATTCTTTATAAGCCCCTGTTTCATAAATTTCTTCACGGCTTCCCTGGCATAAACCAAAGTCTCTAAACCCATCAATTAATACTGATAAAGCTGCCTCATGAGGCTCATTCCAGTGATGTTTCGGAGATATCATTTTTAAGGCCGCACTTTGAGCATCTAATACCATTTGATAAAAATCTGTTTGTATTTTTGTATATTTTCCATTTG
>CANMPB010000007.1 GCA_947499625.1 Methylophilaceae bacterium | reverse complement strand
TCTTCGAAAAGCTCGTAGACGTAAACAATTCTCGAAACGTTAATTGTTTCAAGTTCCAAAGAGCAAAAAGGCCGCTTTCAAGCGGCTTTTTTGTTATATAGAGTTAAATAAATTTTGTTAGTATGGTCTTTATAAGGATTAAAACTTCTTTTAAATTAAAGGTGCCCATGTGATGAGTAATATGTCAAAGATTAAAGTAGGCGTGGTCGGCGCGACTGGTTATACCGGCGTTGAGCTATTAAGAATTTTAGTCAAACATCCTCATGTGACGATCCAAGCTGTGACATCTAGAGCTGAGGCTGGCTTATCGATTGCGAGCTTATTTCCAAGCTTGAGAGGCCTCATTGATCTTAACTTTGAAGATCCCAAGACAGCTGATTTGACGAATTGCGATCTCGTGTTTTTTGCAACCCCTAATGGGATTGCCATGCAAGAAGTGCCAGCACTTCTTAAAGCCGGGGTAAAAGTGATTGATTTGGCGGCTGATTTTAGGCTAAAAGATGCTAACGTCTGGGAAAAGTGGTACAACATGCCGCATTCATGTAGCGATCTACTTAAAGATGCTATTTATGGCCTACCGGAGATGAATAGAGAAAAAATTAAAAAAGCATCCCTTGTGGCTAATCCGGGTTGTTATCCCACAGCCATTCAATTGGGATTTATTCCATTGATTGAATCAGGCGTGATCGATCTTGATGACTTAATCGCAGATGCTAAATCAGGCGTATCCGGAGCTGGCAGAAAAGCTGAGGTAAATGCATTGATGGCGGAAGCTTCTGATAACTTTAAAGCTTACGGAGTTGAAGGGCATAGACATTTACCTGAAATCACGCAAGGACTCGCTAGCGTCGCGAATCAACCAGTGCATTTAACTTTTGTGCCTCATTTAACACCTATGATTAGAGGCATACACGCAACACTTTACGCAACGCTTACTAAAAAAACAGATATACAAGCACTTTTTGAAACAAGATATAAAAATGAGCCTTTTGTAGATGTGATGCCAAAAGGGGCTCATCCAGAAACGAGATCTGTCAGAGGCTCAAATCAATGTCGCATTAGTATCCATCAGCCGCAGGGCAGTCATAAGGTTGTTATTTTATCTGTCATTGATAATCTCGTGAAAGGCGCGGCAGGACAGGCTGTTCAGAATATGAATCTTATGTTTGATTTTCCAGAGATTTCTGGGCTTGATCTTGTGCCCTTGATGCCATAAAGTGTTGTTTCTATGAGAAAAGTTAAGCGAACTTATACCAAATATTTTGGTATCACTCGCCGAAGAATGCGTATTAAAACAGGCGCTTCTTGGCCTACCTATTTGATGATTGCAGCATTCTCATTTTTAGGTGGGGCAGGATTTACTTATTGGGAATTAGACGGCGGCTCAGTGATTGGCTTTGTTTCAAAAATTCAAGCATTAGAATCAGAGAATCAATCGATACAAGACCAGTTATTACATAAAAAAATTGAGATACAGCTCAAATCGATTTCAGGCGATAAAGTTTCAGACGATATTTCTAAGCTTCAAGAAGAAAATAATAAGCTAAAGGAAGACATTCTTTTTTACGAAAAAATTCTAGGGAAGAAACGATAAAGGATATTTCATGTTTTTTAATAAAAAAAATAAAGCGCGCACGATTGATACACTGATTGATAAGGATATTTCGGTACGCGGCAATGTGACTTATTCAGGCGGCATTCGTGTTGATGGTTCAATTCAGGGCAACCTCACTGAACTTCCAGGTACAGCAGGAACTCTAATTATGGGTAACAAAAGCCGCATTAAAGGAAATGTTTCCGCGCATACAGCGATTATTGATGGAGACGTGAATGGTAATATTATATGTGCTGAATATCTAGAGCTTCATGCGCATGCTAGAATTACGGGAGATATTGAATATAAGGTGATAGAAATTCATGCAGGTGCTAAAGTGTATGGACGGCTTAAAGAAGTCGCTAAAAATTATCAGCCACAAAAGAAGAAATAATGAGGAGTAAATATTATGAATCAAATCGTTGAATCAAAAGACATGGAAATGCCAACCCCACTTATTTTTACAGATAATGCTGTAAAAAAGGTGAAGGCATTGATTGAAGAAGAGGGCCAGCCAGAGTTGAAGCTTCGTGTATTCGTAAGTGGCGGCGGATGTTCAGGGTTTCAATATGGATTTACATTTGAAGAAACTACGAATGAAGATGATACGCAAGTCACAAAAGATTCAGTGACCTTACTCATTGATCCTATGAGTTTGCAATATTTAATGGGCGCTGAAATTGATTACCAAGACAGTGTTCAAGGCTCGCAATTTGTCATTAAGAATCCAAACGCACAAACAACATGCGGTTGCGGTTCTTCCTTCTCAGCTTAAAACTACTTGTTTTTAGGAACGTCGCGCCGAGCTTTACCTGTGTAAACTTGGCGTGGCCTGCCAATTTTACTACCAGGCTGACCTAGCATTTCATTCCATTGAGCGACCCAGCCCGCTGTCCTTGCAAGCGCAAATACCGCAGTAAACATCGAATTAGGAATGCCCATAGCTCGCATCACAATGCCAGAATAGAAATCCACATTAGGATAAAGTTTTTTCTCAATGAAGTATTCATCCTCGAGTGCAATTTGTTCTAACTTCATGGCAAGTTTGAAAATAGGATCATCTTTTAAACCAAGTGCATTTAGGACTTCATGGCAGGTCTTACGCATGATTTCTGCACGAGGATCTTTGTTGCGATAAATGCGATGGCCAAAACCCATCATACGGAACGAATCATCTTTATCTTTAGCACGTTTAATGAATGCACCAATGCGACTTTCATCCTCAATTTCTTCGAGCATTTTCAAAGTAGCTTCATTTGCGCCACCGTGCGCTGGACCCCAAAGAGATGCAATCCCTGCGGCAATACATGCAAAAGGGTTAGCCCCTGAAGAGCCTGCGAGCCTTACTGTTGACGTTGATGCATTTTGTTCATGGTCTGCATGCAGAATGAGAATGCGCTCAAAAGCTTTAGCAAGTACCGGATTAATTTTGTATTCTTCACAGGGTGTTGCAAACATCATATGCATAAAATTCTCTGCATAACTTAAATGATTTTGCGGGTAGGTAAATGGCTGTCCTGAGCGATATTTATAACTCCAGGCTGCTATCGTCGGAACCTTTGCTAATAATTGGTGTGCCGCGATTAAACGATGTTGAGGGTCTGAGACATCCATACTATCGTTATAGAATGCAGACATAGAGCCTACAACACCTACCATGACCGCCATAGGGTGAGCATCGCGTCTAAACCCACGAAAAATATTATTGAGTTGATCGTGGAGCATTGTATGACGCGTAATGGTAGTCGAAAATATTTCTTTTTCTTGTGGTTTTGGTAATTCACCATGCATCAAGAGATAAGCCACATCTAAAAAGTCATAATGTTCTGCAAGCTGTTCAATAGGATAACCACGATAAAGAAGAAGACCCTTTTCACCATCAATAAAAGTGATTTCAGAGCTACACGAAGCCGTTGACATAAAACCAGGGTCATAACTAAAGACTTGGTGGGTGCCTAATTGACGAATATCAATCGCATCGTTACCCATGGTACTTTTTACCAAAGGCAATTCTATGGATGCTGATTCTTGATCGAAGTTTAATGTGACTTTAGTTGATTTCATTTTTGAAAAATAAAATTAATTATTAAATGAATTATAACTTCTCATAACACTTTTGCTAGCGCTATCTTTATGCGGGATAGATTGCACCTAAAATACGCAAGCCTTTAGCGCCAGTAACTTGAGGTAAGTTACCCGGTTTTGAAAATAGCGTTTGTTTTGCAAGCCATGCAAATGCCGCAGCCTCCACAAGTTGTGTTGGCATGCCAAGGGCATCGGTGAGTTGGATTTTTATTTGAGGGATTAATGATTTTAATCGCTCAATTAAGAAACTATTTAAAGCACCACCACCACATAGATAAGCTTCAGTGATATTTGCGTTATGTATATGTATGGCTTTTGAAATACTTAATGCAGTGAGTTCCAATAGTGTTCTTTGGATATCTTGAATGGGGTAAGATTTTTGTAAGTGTTTGTTGAGCCAAGCTTCATTGAAGTGATCGCGACCTGTACTTTTCGGCGCAGTTTTTTCAAAATAAGCATCATTAAAAAATGCATCAAGAAGCGTTTGAATCAGCTGACCCTCCCTTGCCCACGAACCATCTTCATCGAATGCTTTATGAAGATGCTTTTGACTACAGTGGTCTAATAAAATATTTCCGGGTCCACTATCAAAGCCTGATACAGAAGTTTTGGGATTTAAAATGGTCACATTGGCAATCCCACCAATATTCACAATCGCGCGATGAGCTGTTGGGTGTGAAAAAATTTCTTTATGAAAAGCAGACACTAAGGGAGCGCCTTGTCCGCCTGCTGCAACATCTCGACTGCGAAAATCAGCAATCACATTGATATAAGAAAGTTCAGCTAAGAGCGCAGGATTTCCAATCTGTAAAGTGAAGCCCTTTTGAGGCTGATGGCGAATGGTTTGCCCATGAAAACCAATCGCTTTGATGTCTTTGGATGTGGTACCTGTTTTTTTAAGCAAAGCCTCAACAGCTTGATAGGCTTGTTGGCTCAACATATTGCCTATCATGAGGCTATCTTCAAGTTCATTGCTATATGGCAAATGAAGCGCTAAAAGACTTTTTTTGAATGTATCCTCATAAGCGACATAACTATGACCTATCATTTTAATGTCTTGCGGAGAGTCGCCAAAATTAACAAGCACAGCATCCATTCCATCAAGGCTGGTGCCAGACATAAGACCTATAAATAATTCATTCATGTGTAGGATTGTAAATGGTTTATTTCCGCTATTTTCCATATTGGTAAAATAATTTAGGCTAAAATGAATGCAATTATTAAACTTCAATAAAACCATTTGGAAATATTTGTGGCTACTGAAATCAATCAAGCGTTAGCACTCATTAAACGAGGCGCCGAAGAAATTCTTCTTGAAGAAGAGCTTCTCGAAAAACTTAAAAAAGGCAAGCCTTTAAGAGTTAAGGCTGGCTTTGATCCTACAGCTCCCGACCTGCATTTAGGCCATACCGTTTTATTAAATAAACTTAGACAATTTCAGGACTTAGGCCATCACGTTTTATTTTTAATTGGCGACTTCACGGGCATGATTGGTGACCCCACAGGCAAAAGTGCGACACGCCCCCCTTTATCTCAAGATGAAGTGAAAAAAAATGCTGAGAGCTATGCTGAGCAAGTTTTTAAAATATTAAAGCGCGATCAAACCGAGGTTGTTTTTAATTCAAAGTGGCTGACTGATCTAGGTGCAGCCGGAATGCTGAAATTAGCTGCAAGCCATACAGTCGCCCGTATGTTAGAGCGTGATGATTTTAGTAAACGATACAAAGCCAACCAACCTATCGCTATCCATGAGTTTCTATACCCCCTTCTTCAGGGCTATGACTCCGTAGCATTGAGAGCAGACGTGGAATTGGGCGGTACGGATCAAAAATTTAATTTATTAATGGGTCGTGAGTTACAAAAGCAATCAGGTCAGTCTCCTCAGTGTGTCATTACCATGCCGCTGCTCGAAGGTTTGGATGGCGTACAAAAAATGTCTAAATCGCTGGGCAATTACATTGGGATTAACGAAGCGCCTGAAATGATATTTGCAAAAATTATGTCCATTTCAGATGAATTAATGTGGCGATATATTGAGCTTCTTTCTTTTGCGACTTTGGATGAGATTCATAGCTGGAAAGCGAGTGTCAAAGCAGGCCAAAACCCTCGCGATATTAAAGTGACTTTCGCTCAAGAAATTGTAGCGCGCTTTCATTCGAAAGAGGCTGCTATTGAGGCGCTAGAGAATTTCCAAACGCGCTCTAAAGGAGGCATTCCAGATAATGTCCCTGAGGTAAATATCACAATTCAAACTGACGCGATTGGTATTTTGCAGCTTCTTAAAGAGGCCTCGCTTGTGGCGAGCACATCAGAAGCCATGCGTCTCATCGAGGGCGGTGGCATCAAAATTGACGGAGAGCGCCTTGAAGATGGTAAAAAAATGATTTCTAAAAATAGTGAATTTGTGGCTCAGGTAGGCAAGCGAAAATTCGCAAAGATTAAAGTCCTTTGATGTGATGGATCATATTGATTTTGAATGAACTTTTGATTTCAATTATCTGAATTTATTGATATAATTCTGCATGAAAATATTGATGGGCTTTAAGCCCATTTTTTGTTTCTGCAACTTGGGGAATTTTAGGAAATCAGCCTTGTAAGATGGAAAAGCTTGAAACATTAATTGAAAAAACCGTACAGCAGCTCGGCTATGAGTTGGTAGATTTGGAGATTTCAAATCGAGGAAAGCTTCTACGTGTTTATATTGATAAGCCTGATTCAGTGACGATTGATGATTGCTCTTTAGTAAGCAACCATTTAGGTCACGTTCTCACCGTAGAGCAGGATTTAGATTACGACCGACTAGAGGTGTCATCCCCTGGTATGGATCGCGTGTTAAAGAAATTAGCTGATTTTGAACGCTTTAAAGGCGAGCGAGCTTCTGTGAAGTTAAGAATGCCTTTAGATGCGCGTAAAAATTTTTTAGGCACGATTGATGGGACAGAAAAAGATACTGTTCTTTTGATGTGCGAGGGTGAGCTTTATCGCTTTGCTTTATCAAATATTGATAAAGCTCGATTGAGCCCAGAATTTAAACGTTAGAAAATGAGTTGCGGAGATTGAAATGAGTCGCGAGATTTTATTATTAGTAGATGCTTTAGCCCATGAAAAAAATGTGAACAAAGACGTGGTCTTTGAGGCACTTGAATCAGCCTTGGCTTCAGCTACAAAGAAAAAAAATAAAGAAGATATTGATGTGCGTGTCGAAATCGATCGTGACACGGGTGAATATAAATCGTTTAGACGTTGGACGTTTTTAAATGATGAGCTCATTGAAAATGAAGACGCTCAAATTTCTCTTTTAGATCCTCGCGCTGAAGGCAAAGTTGAAAACGATACGATTGAAGTGGCTCTCGAATCGATTGAATTTGGACGTATCGGTGCTCAAGCTGCAAAACAAGTCATCTTGCAAAAAGTACGTGAAGCTGAAAGAGAACAAATTTTAGAAGATTTCTTAGGCCGCAATGAAAAGTTAGTGACCGGTGTAATCAAACGTATGGATCGCGGTAATGGCATCATTGAAGTGGGTCGTATTGAAGCTGTGCTTCCTCGCGATCAAATGATCCCTAAAGAAAATTTACGTATCGGCGACCGAGTGAGAGCATATCTGACAGACGTTGAAAGAAGTCATCGCGGACCACAACTGATTTTATCTAGAACTGCACCTGAATTTCTTGTTCGTTTATTTGAACTTGAAGTGCCAGAAATTGAAGAAGGCTTATTAGAAATTAAATCTGCATCACGGGACCCAGGGTTGCGTTCAAAAATTGCTGTCAAAGCGAATGATCAAAGAATTGATCCAGTAGGCACATGTGTGGGTATGCGCGGATCAAGAGTTCAGGCAGTGACAGGTGAGCTTGCAGGAGAGCGTGTCGATATTGTTTTATGGTCCATGGAGCCAGCACAGTTTGTCATTAATGCGATGGCACCCGCTGAAGTTTCAAGCATTGTGGTCGATGAAGAAAAACACAGCATGGATGTTGTAGTGAATGAAGAAAATCTAGCGCAAGCGATTGGACGAAATGGACAAAACGTTCGTCTTGCCTCTGAACTCACAGGCTGGAATATTAATATTCTGACAGAAGAAGAATCTTCTAAGAAAAATGAAGAAGAATATGCAAGTACGAGCCAATTATTCATGGCGAAACTTGATGTGGATGAGGATGTGGCTGACATTCTTGTGCAAGAAGGATTTAGTACGCTAGAAGAAATTGCTTACGTGCCATTACAAGAGATGGTAGAGATTGAAGCGTTTGATGAAGACACAGTGAATGAACTTCGTTCGCGTGCGAGAGCGGCTCTTCTCACTGAAGCGATTGCAAAGGAAGAAAAAGTTGAAGAGGCGGCAGAAGACCTTCTCACGATGGAAGGCATGGATGACGCTACGGCTAATCTTCTTGCTTCAAAAGGTATTTCGAAAATGGAAGATCTTGCAGATCTTGCTGTAGATGAATTGGTTGAAATGACTTTAATGGATGAAGAGCGTGCGAAACAGTTAATCATGACTGCTAGAGCGCCTTGGTTTGTTTAAAGGCACATTCACCCTTTGATGAATATTATGAGGTACTAAATGGGACAATCAACTGTCACTAAATTTGCTGAAGAATTAGGATTGCCTGTTGATTTATTAATCGAACAGCTTAAAAGTGCTGGCGTGAATAAGTCACTAGCAGAAGATTCATTAAGCGAAATAGATAAATCAGCGCTTCTTGAATATCTTCGTAAAGAACATGGCCAATCTCAAGTGCCAAAAAATAAAATCACTTTAACGCACAAACAAAATAAAGAGATTAAAAAAACGGATAGCACAGGACGCGCTCGCACCATTCAAGTTGAGGTACGCAAAAAACGTGTACTCGTGAGACGTGAAGATGGGCAGCCCATTGATACACCTATTGCGGCACCTGCACCTGTTGAAACAGTGACTACACCTCAAACAAAAACACACGTCCTTGGCGAAGATCAATTATCGATTAGAGAAGATGAAGCGAAGCGACATGCAGCTCTCGCAGCAGCCCAAGCCGAAGATGTTAGAAAAAAACAAGAAGTGGTTGTGAAAGTCAATGAAGCTCCGGCAGCTAAATTAAGTGAAGGCACGCTTCATCGTCCAGCCTCTAAAGCAGGCGTTAAGGTTGACGGCAAAGAAAAGCAAGTTGATAAGAGTGAAAAAGATTGGGCAGATCGCGAATTTAAAAAACGCACGCTTAAGGGTCGTGGCGACTCCAAAGCTTCTTCAGGATGGCGTTCACCTAAATCAAAATCAAAATATCGCGAAGAGGATGAAGAGTCAACATTTGTAGCGCCGACTGAACCCATTATTCGCGACATTCATGTCCCAGAAACAATTTCGGTTGCTGACCTAGCACATAAGATGTCAGTGAAAGCCATTGAAGTCATCAAAGTGCTTATGAATATGGGCATGATGGTCACCATTAATCAAATTCTAGATCAAGACACTGGAATGATTGTGGTAGGTGAGATGGGACATACGGCCGTTGCAGCTTTAGAAAACGATCCTGACGCGCTAATCGAGCAAGATTCAACCGTAGAGGCTATATTAGAAACACGTCCTCCAGTGGTCACTGTGATGGGTCACGTGGATCATGGTAAAACATCATTGCTTGATTATATTAGAACGACACGCGTAGCTTCTGGTGAAGCAGGAGGTATTACACAACATATTGGTGCGTACCATGTAGAAACACCACGCGGCATGGTGACTTTTTTAGATACACCAGGCCATGAAGCTTTTACAGCAATGCGGGCTCGCGGTGCGAAGGCTACCGACATTGTGATTTTAGTGGTGGCAGCAGATGACGGCGTGATGCCACAAACCATTGAAGCAATTCATCATGCAAAAGCAGGTAATGTGCCTATTGTGGTTGCGATTAACAAAATTGATAAACCTGAAGCTGCCGCTGAGCGCGTGAAAATGGAACTTGTAGCGCAAGAAGTGGTACCTGAAGATTTTGGTGGTGACACCATGTTCGTTGAAGTCTCAGCCAAATCAGGACAAGGTATCGATAAGCTCCTCGAATCAGTGCTCCTTCAAGCTGAAGTGTTAGAGCTCAAAGCACCTAAAAATACGCCGGCCAAAGGCATTGTCATTGAAGGCCGTCTAGATAAAGGTCGAGGCCCTGTCGCAACGATTCTTATTCAGTCAGGCACATTAAAGCGTGGTGATACATTATTAGCGGGATCAGCTTTTGGTCGCATTCGTGCGATGCTTGATGAAACAGGTAAAGAAATTAAAGAGGCAGGCCCTTCTATTCCAGTTGAAGTATTAGGTTTAGCAGATGTGCCGAACGCGGGTGAAGAAGTTGTTGTGTTAAATGATGAGCGTAAAGCCCGTGAAATTGCTTTATTCCGTCAAGGTAAATTTAGAGATGTAAAATTAGCAAAACAACAAGCTGCAAAACTTGCAAATATATTTGATCAAATGGCTGAGGGTAATGTAAAAGTTTTACCACTCATTATTAAATCTGATGTCCAAGGTTCTTACGAAGCGTTATCTACATCATTACAAAAATTATCGACCGACGAAGTTAAAGTGAATGTCATTCACATGGGTGTCGGTGCTGTGACTGAATCTGACGTGAACTTAGCGAGCGCATCGAAAGCAATTCTTATTGCATTCAATGTCAGAGCGGAAGTAGGCGCCCGTAAACTGATAGATTCTCTTGAAGTCGATGTGCACTATTACAGCATTATTTATGAAGCTGTTGATCAAGTGAAAGCAGCCCTTGGTGGATTGTTATCACCGGAACAAAGAGAAAGTGTCATCGGCATGGTTGAAATTCGTGAAGTATTTAAAATTTCTAAAGTCGGCTCCATTGCGGGTTGTTATGTTCAAGATGGCGTGATTCGAAGAAGCTCAATGGTCCGGGTTTTGCGAGACAATGTCGTGATTCATTCGGGCGAACTTGATTCATTAAAACGTTTCAAAGACGATGTGAAAGAAGTTAAAAATAACTTCGAGTGCGGACTCTCCATTAAAAACTTTAATGAAATTGAAGTGGGCGATATGCTTGAAGTATTTGAAGTTGTTGAGATCGCGCGTAAGCTTTAACCATGGTGAATCGATCCTATGCAAGAAGTGATCGCATTTCAGAACAAATTAAGCGAGAACTCGCAGAGCTTATTCAGTCAGAGCTGAAAGATCCTGCAGTGGGAATGCTCACGATTACTGAAGTTCAAGTCACCCCTGATTTACTTCACGCTAAAATATATTTTACTTCCCCCACAAATGACCCTTTAATCATGCAAGGCCTAGATCGCTCCACAGGATATTTACGTGCACAATTATCAAAACGCATGGCGACACGCGGCATCCCACAACTTCATTTTGTATACGATACGTCGATTGATGAGGGCATGAAAATTTCACAACTCATTAAAGACGCACTACCTCCTCAGTAATTTATTTCCATGCAAAAGAAGTCTATGAAGCGCGAGATTGATGGCGTTTTTTTACTCAATAAGCCACTTGGATTTTCATCCAATCAGGTGTTAAAAAAAATTCAATGGCTATTTAACGCAAAAAAAGCAGGACACACAGGGACGCTTGATCCGATGGCTTCGGGGCTTTTGCCTATTTGCTTAGGCGAGGCTACAAAATTTTCACACCGCCTTCTTAATGCTAATAAAACTTATATCGCAACGATTCAATTAGGTGTGACAACGACGACAGGCGACCAAGAAGGAGAAGTGATTTCAGAAAAAGAGGCTGTCTTCAATGAAGTTCAATTAAAAGAAACGCTGCAAAAATTTATAGGCGATATTACACAAATACCCCCGATGTATTCTGCATTGAAATTCGAAGGCAAGCCTCTCTATGAATATGCAAGAAAAGGGATTGAAATTGAGCGGAAACCTAGACAAATTACTATCTACGGCATCAAGCTTATGAAAGTTCAAGGAAGTGTCATAACGCTTGATGTCTCCTGCAGTAAGGGCACTTATATTCGAACTTTGGCAGAAGATATAGGGCACGCTCTAGGATGTGGCGCCCATTTAAAGGGTTTGGAACGTACCCAAACCGGTAATTTTCAATTGTCAGATGCACTGGCGATCGACGCACTTGAAGCTATGGATCTGATATCTCGAGAAAAAGTACTTTTGCCCATAGATGCATTATTAGAAGGACTATCATCGATTGAACTGACTTCAGCTGAAACAGAAGCGATTAAAAAAGGGCAAAGTATTGATTTTATAAGTAAAAATGAAGAAGAATTACGCTTATATAGCGTTTCAGGCCAGTTTGTAGGGGTGGGCCAGCCAGATCTTCAAGGACACCTTTTCCCTAAGCGCTTAATCGCAAATATATTATAAAAAACATATTGTTAAATCAAAAGAATAGAATTAAAATACGCGGTTCTGAATGAGGAGAGAAGATTAAATGGCATCAACAGCAGCAGAAAGAGCCAAAGTTGTAAGTGAATATCAACAGGCAAAGAACGATACAGGATCCCCAGAAGTGCAAGTTGCACTTATCACAAGTCGTATTGGTTATTTAGCAGACCATTTCAAAACCAATGCAAAAGACCATCACTCACGTCGTGGACTTTTAGCACTTGTAAGTCAACGTAGAAAATTATTAGATTACCTTAAAGGTAAAAGTTTAGGTCGTTATCAATCATTGATTGAACGCCTTGGTTTACGTAAATAATTTTTTAACTATTTAAATTAATTAGTTTAAGAGATTTATTGATTCGTAAGTTTTAAGCCGATTGCAATCCTTCTTAAAAAAGAAGATGCGTCGGCTTTTTTATTGGATGTTAAATGTTAGTTAATGTATTCGTTATTAAGAAGTGAATAACGGATGAAAAAAGAAAAGGGTAAATTATGTTTAAAGCAATTAAGAAAAGTATTCAATTTGGTGCACATACCTTAACACTGGAAACAGGCGAGATAGCAAGACAAGCAGATGGCGCAGTATTAGTAAGTTATGGCGATACAGTGGTATTAGTGACAGTTGTAGGCAGACACGATGTTAAAGCAGGCCAAGATTTTTTCCCTCTCACAGTCGATTATCAAGAAAAAACATATGCTGCAGGTAAAATTCCTGGTGGTTTTTTCAAACGAGAAGCGCGCCCAAGCGAAAAAGAGACACTGACTTCACGTTTAATTGATCGTCCATTACGTCCTTTATTTCCAGAAAGTTTTTACAACGAAATTCAAATCGTTGCGATGGTGGTGTCATCTGACAGTGAAATTGATTCTGATATTCCAGCAATCATTGGCGCTTCAGCAGCACTAGCTATTTCCGGCATCCCTTTTTACGGACCCATTGGCGCAGCTCGCGTGGGATATATTAACGAAGAGTATGTGACGAATCCATCAGCATCACAATTAAAAGAAAGTGAACTTGATCTTGTTGTTGCAGCGACAGACTCGGCTGTATTAATGGTGGAATCAGAAGCAAAGGAATTACCTGAAAGCGTGATGTTAGGTGCTGTGCTTCATGGGCATAAAGAAATGCAAGCTGTAATTAAAATGATTAACGAATTAGCTAAAGAAGTTGGCAAAGAGCCATGGGATTGGGTTGCCCCTGAGCCTGATAAAGCACTCATTAAAAAGATTCATGATTTAGCAGCAAAAGACGTTCACGCTGCATTTCAAATTAAATCAAAAGGCGAGCGCTCAGCTAAGCTAGAGGAAATTAAAAACAAAGTATTCGCAGAGCTTATTACTGAAGATACAGATACTACCGAAACGAATAAAATTAAAAATGAATTTTTTAATTTAGAAGCAAAAACAGTGCGCACACAAATTTTAGACGGAGAGCCACGTATCGATGGACGAGATACTCGCACCGTCAGACCGATTGCGATTAGATCAAGTGTTCTTCCAAGAACGCATGGTTCAGCACTTTTCACGCGCGGTGAAACGCAAGCGCTTGTAGTTGCTACATTAGGCACAGGTCGCGATGAGCAAACTATTGATGCACTTCAAGGTGAGTATTCAGATCGCTTTATGCTTCATTACAATATGCCTCCTTACGCAACAGGCGAAACAGGGCGTGTGGGGACACCTAAACGCCGTGAAATTGGTCATGGTCGATTAGCAAAGCGTGCATTGATTGCGGTGCTACCTTCTAAAGAGGATTTTAGTTATACGATGCGTATAGTTTCTGAAATTACAGAATCAAATGGATCAAGCTCTATGGCATCTGTTTGTGGTGGTTGTTTGGCATTGATGGATGCAGGTGTGCCAATCAAAGCCCACGTGGCAGGCATTGCGATGGGTCTTATCAAAGAAGGCAATCGCGTTGCTGTTCTGACAGACATCTTAGGTGATGAAGATCACTTGGGTGATATGGATTTTAAAGTGGCGGGTACTGAAGATGGTATTACAGCGCTTCAAATGGATATTAAAATTACAGGTATCACGACTGAAATTATGCAAGTGGCATTAAGCCAAGCAAAAGAAGGACGTGAGCATATTTTAGCAATCATGAAAAAAGAAATGAAAGGTAGCCGTAAAGAGTTATCTACATTTGCACCAAGAATTATTACTGTAAAAATTCACCCAGATAAAATTCGTGAGGTGATCGGTAAAGGCGGATCAGTAATTAAAGCCTTGACTGAAGAAACAGGTGCGACCATTGATATCGAAGATGACGGCACCATTAAGATTGCTTGTGTGGATGGCCTTCAAGGTGAAGAAGCGAAGCGTCGTATATTAGAAATCACAGCGGAAATCGAAGTAGGTCAAATCTACGAAGGTACTGTGATTAAGATGTTAGATTTTGGCGCAATTGTATCTCTCCTTCCTGGTAAAGATGGGTTGCTGCACATTTCACAAATTGCACATCAACGTGTAAATGCAGTGACTGATTTCTTGTCTGAAGGACAAAAAGTTAAAGTGCAAGTGATTGAAGTGGATGATAAAGGTCGTGTTCGTGTAAGTGCAAAAGCACTGATCGAACCCCCACCTGCTGAAGAAAAAGCAGCAAGTAAAAAAGAAGACTAAATCGTTTTAAAGAAATTTAAGACAATAAAAAACCCGGGATCTCCCGGGTTTTTTATTTAAACAAATCATTAACCCGCCATTTGTTTTTCGCGGATCTCATCAAGCGTTTTGCAATCAATACAAAGTGTTGCAGTAGGACGCGCTTCTAAACGTTTTAAACCAATTTCTTCACCACAGCCTGCGCAGTACCCATAATCTTGGCTTTCGATATTTCTGAAGGTCTCATCTATTTTTTTGATAAGTTTGCGTTCACGATCCCGGTTTCTAAGTTCAAGCGCCATATCAGATTCTTGACTTGCGCGATCATTAGGATCTGCATGCGAAGTCAGCTCGTCTTGCATCGTATGCACAGTGCGATCGATATCCTGAGTTAATTCCGCTTTCCATTCATTAAGAATCCCGCGGAAATGATTAAGCTGGCTTTTGCTCATATAGCCCTCACCTTTTTTAGCTTCATAGGATCTAAATTGTTTTAGGCCTTTTTGAGATAAGCTTTTAACTTTAAGTGGGACAACTTTTGCAGGGACAGGTTTCTTAGAGGCAACTTTTTTAGCTACAACTTTTTTAGGCGCTGGTTTTTTCTTAGCTACAACTTTTTTAACTGGAGCTTTTTTCTTTGCAACGACTTTTTTAGCCACAACTTTTTTAGGCGCTGGTTTTTTCTTAGCTACAACTTTTTTAACTGGAGCTTTTTTCTTTGCAACGACTTTTTTAGGCGCTGGTTTTTTCTTAGCTACAACTTTTTTAACTGGAGCTTTTTTCTTTGCAACGACTTTTTTAGCTACTTTTTTAACTGCCATTTTTTAACCCTAAAGTGAAAACAAATGAAAATAATCGCCAAAGTTTACACTGATCGACCATGAAAGCAAGATGTAATAGACGTATTTTTTCGATTATTTATTGGGTGAATAGCTTTTGTGCGAGAAGCGTATTTTCCATTAATGTGGCAACCGTCATAGGTCCGACGCCCCCTGGAACAGGGGTAATAAAACCAGCCCTTGTTTTTGCGATATCAAATTCAATATCGCCTATAATCTTTCCGCTCTCAAGCCTGTTGATACCAATATCAATTACAATGGCACCAGGTTTAATCCAGCTTCCTTTAATCATGTCTGGTATGCCAGCCGCTGCTACAACAATGTCCGCCAATTCAATTTTTTGTTGGAGTTTTTGGGTATAGCGATTACACATAGTGACAGTGCAGCCTGCTAAAAGAAGCTCTAAGGCCATAGGGCGGCCTACATGATTTGATGAACCAACCACAATTGCATCAAGCCCTTGGATTGGGAGCTGGGTAGCTTCAATAAGCTTCATGACACCATAGGGAGTGCAAGACCTTAATTGGGGCTGCTTTATTGCTAAAAGGCCAATATTTTTAGGATGAAATCCATCGACATCTTTATGCGGTGAAATATTTTCAAAAATGACTTCATTATTAATATGGGCAGGTAAAGGCGACTGTACTAAGATGCCATCGATACTAGTATCATTATTTAATGTTTCAATAAGTGTTAAAAGTTCTTTTTCAGAAGTTTCATTAGGTAAGTCATAAGCAATCGATTTGACGCCAATTTTTTCACAGGCCAAACGTTTATTTTTGACATAGATGGACGACGCAGGATTGGAACCTATAAGAACGACCGCTAAGCTGGGACTGCGAATACCCTTTTTTGATCTCACATCAATTTCTTTTTTGAGATCTTGAAGAAGATTTTCAGCAACCGCTTTACCATCAAGTATCTTGGCTGACATGGATTGACTAATGTATAAAAAACATCATTTTAACATATTGAATTTTAACTTTGTTCCATACTGGGTGAATCTTTTGTAAGAAAAGACGTCGAAGAGTATGATTAATATAATTTTTTTAAAAGGGTCTTAAAGTTATGAAGAAAAGTGTTTGGTTAATTTCACTAGGATTAATTTTTGGTTTTAACACGCCTATTTTTGCAGATCATCATGGCATGGGCGAGCATTGTAAAATGCATACAAAAAAATCATTTGAAGAAGCGGATAAAGATCGCGATGGAACCCTAGATCGCAATGAAGTAAAGGTTGTTTGTAAAGAAGATTTTGACCTCATGGATAAAGATCATGACGGCACATTGTCTAAAGAAGAGCTCAATGCATGTCCGGGTAAAAAAGGTAAATCGGGCCATAAAACCCCCGCTAAACCAGCGTAAATAAAAGAAATCGAGACGCCTCAGACGGCCTCTTCATTTGACCTGAGCCCTTAATTAAGCTATATTCTCGGCCTCGGGGTGTAGCGTAGTCTGGTAGCGCGCCTGCTTTGGGAGCAGGATGTCGGGAGTTCGAATCTCTCCACCCCGACCAGATTTAGCATCTTACTTATTATAGAAAAAAGGATTTTCTGTAACACGCTTTGTGTTGTTAAGCTGCCCGTAGCTCAACTGGATAGAGCACCAACCTTCTAAGTTGGGGGTTACAGGTTCAATTCCTGTCGGGCAGGCCAATTTCTAGTTCATTGGTGGCTGTAGCTCAGTTGGTAGAGTCCAGGATTGTGATTCCTGTTGTCGTGGGTTCGAGCCCCATCAGCCACCCCAGTTTTAAATGCATTGAATCAACAGTTAATTGACGATATAGTCATTTCAACTTTAATTAATGTTTAATGCATTCATGGACGATCAGCAACTTCTTCGATATAGCCGTCATATCTTATTGCCTGATATTGAATATCAGGGACAAGAAAAACTTCTTAATAGTCATATTCTCATTGTAGGTGCAGGTGGTTTAGGCGCACCCATTGCCATATATTGCGCAGCTGCCGGTGTTGGAAAAATGACGATATGTGATTTTGATGATGTAGATTTAAGCAACCTTCAAAGACAAATCATTCATGACACACAATCAGTCGGTATTAATAAAGCCTCTTCCGCAAAACAGTTTATTCAATTACTTAATCCAGATGTAGAAGTAATTACTGTGACAGAAAAACAAACTGAAGCAAGTATGCAAGTGATTGCAAAAGATGTAGATGTCATCATTGATGGTTCAGATAACTTTGCCACAAGGTATGCGCTTAATCGAATCGCAGTAGCATTAAGGAAGCCTCTAGTTTCAGGCGCTGCTGTAGGCTTTGAGGGACAGATTAGCGTCTTTGATATGAGACATGATAAGAGCCCTTGTTATCACTGCCTATTTCCCGATACAGGTGACCGCAATGAAACACGCTGTGCTGATAATGGCGTTTTTTCACCCACGGTTGGTATGATTGGTACTTCTCAGGCTGCCGAAGCCATGAAAATTATTTTAGGCATAGGCGAGTCTTTAGAGGGCCGCTTACTATTGCTTGATGTGAAATCGATGCAATGGAAAAACATTCAACTTAAAAAAGATCCATCTTGCCCCGTTTGTTCTAAGTGATTTTTTATGGCAGACATCTGCCCTGAGGCCTGATATCACTTATCCCTATGTTAAAATGAATCTTTAACAAATCCTCTATGTGCTTTGTTCATGGAAAATAATCTCTCTAAACCTTTTAGCCCAAAAGATATTGAAAGTCGTTGGTATAATTTTTGGGAGTCAAAAGGCTTCTATCAAGCAGGCTTAGATCCTAAGCAAAAAAATTCATTTTGTATTTTATTGCCGCCACCTAACGTAACAGGAACGTTACATATGGGTCACGGATTCAATCAAACACTTATGGATACTTTAACGCGATATCATCGAATGAAAGGTGACAACACCTTATGGCAACCTGGCACCGATCATGCAGGTATAGCGACACAAATTGTTGTTGAAAGACAGCTTGATAAAGAAGGCGTTTCAAGACATGACCTTGGACGAGAAAAGTTTTTAGAAAAAGTTTGGCAGTGGAAAGCTTTCTCAGGGGGCACGATCACAGAGCAGATGCGTCGTCTAGGAACATCGCCTGATTGGTCTCGCGAACGGTTTACGATGGATGAAGGTTTATCAAAAACCGTGACAGAAACATTTGTCAGTTTATTTAAAGAAGGACTCATTTATCGCGGTAAACGTTTAGTGAATTGGGACATTCAATTACAGACAGCCGTATCTGATTTAGAAGTAGTTCAAGAAGAAGAAGATGGATTCTTGTGGCATATTCAGTACCCACTTGCATTAGGTAAAGACCACTTAACAGTTGCGACCACTCGACCTGAAACGATGTTGGGTGACGTTGCGATTATGGTTCATCCTGAAGACGCGCGCTATCAAAAACTTGTTGGCCAAATGGTAAAACTTCCTTTATGTGATCGTGAAATTCCAATCATCGCAGATGATTATGTCGATCCAACATTTGGTACAGGTGTTGTTAAAGTAACGCCTGCACATGATTTTAATGACTATGCGGTAGGGTTGCGTCATAAGCTACCTACGATCAGTGTGATGACGCTCGATGGACATATTAACGAGTCAGCACCCAAGGCTTATCATGGGCTAGAGCGATTTGCTGCGCGTAAAAAAATTGTAGAAGATTTAGAAGCACAAGGTTTACTTGTAAAAACTGAAAAACACAAACTTAAAATTCCGCGAGGTGACAGAACAGATGTGGTGATCGAGCCGATGCTGACTGATCAGTGGTTTGTTGCCATGACAAAAAAAGGCCATGACGGAAAAAGTATTACAGAAAAAGCCCTTGATGTTGTAAAGGCAGGTGAAATTAAATTCTTTCCCGATAACTGGGTGAATACTTATAACCAGTGGTTGAACAACATTCAAGATTGGTGTATCTCAAGACAGCTTTGGTGGGGCCATCAAATTCCAGCATGGTATGGCGATGAAAGTCAGGTATGGGTTGCGCATAACGAGGAAGAAGCAAAAGCTTTGGCTTTAAAAGATGGCTATCAAGGAAATTTAAAGCGCGATCCAGATGTTTTAGATACATGGTATTCATCAGCACTCTGGCCTTTCTCAACTCTTGATTGGACGCCTCACTATCCGAAGGTGTCAAACCCAGCCCTTGATCTTTATTTACCTTCGACGGTATTAGTGACAGGCTTCGATATTATCTTTTTCTGGGTGGCTCGAATGGTCATGATGACAAAACACATTACTGGAAAAATTCCATTTAAGCATGTGTATGTGCATGGACTCATTCGTGATGCAGAAGGTCAGAAGATGAGTAAGTCAAAAGGAAATGTCTTGGATCCTATCGATTTGATCGATGGCATTTCACTTGAAGCGCTTATTGAAAAAAGAACAACCGGGCTTATGAATCCAAAACAAGCCGAATCGATTACTAAAAAAACACGCAAAGAATTTCCAGAAGGCATCGCCGCTTTTGGTACAGACGCCTTGCGTTTTACTTATGCAAGCTTAGCGAGTCCCGGACGCGACATTAAATTTGATCTCCAACGTTGCGAAGGGTATCGAAATTTTTGCAATAAATTATGGAATGCGACACGTTTTGTTCTTATGAACTGCGAAGGTAAAGAAAATGGTTTTGGAGAATGCGTAGATGGCTATCTTGAATTTTCAAAAGCTGATCGTTGGATTGTAAGCGAATTGCATGCGAGAGAGGCGGCTATTGAAAAAGCATTTTTAGATTACCGATTTGATTTATTGTCACAAGAGCTTTACCAATTTGTATGGGATGAATTTTGTGATTGGTATCTTGAGGTAGCTAAAGTTCAATTGCAAATAGGGAGTGAAGCAGAGCAAAGGGGGACACGACGAACACTTTTACGTGTGCTTGAGATTATTTTGCGATTAATACATCCAGTGATGCCTTTTATTACAGAAGAAATTTGGCAAACGATCGGCCCTATGAATGGAAAAAAAGGCCCTTCGATTATGTTAGAAGCTTACCCACAAAGTGATAGCAAAAAAATTGATCAAGAAAGTATTCAATGGATGTCAATTTTAAAAGAGATGGTAGATGTATGTCGAAAGCTTCGCGGCGAAATGAATATTTCTCCAGCTCAAAAAATTCCACTTGTGATTGCGGGGCATAAGAAATCACTTGAGCTTTACGCGCCTTACCTTAAGGCGCTAGCTAAATTAACTGATGTTGAAATTGTGGATGATCTTCCTGCAATAGATGCGCCAGTAATGTTAGTGAAAGACTTTAAATTAATGCTTAAAGTTGAGGTGGATGCTGCAGAAGAAAAAGAAAGAATTACAAAAGAACTTAATCGCATTCAAATTGAAATTCAAAAAGCTAAAGGTAAACTAGAAAATACCAGCTTTATAGATAGAGCTCCTGTGTCAGTAGTGGCCCAAGAAAAAAAACGTTTAGAAGAGTTTGTGGAGACTTTTGAAAAGCTTAATGCGCAGCTAATCAAGTTAGCTTAAACGACGTTTTTTTATATAGAAGGTAATGACGCCATTTTCATCTTGAAGTGATAAAAGTTCATGCCCTGTCTGGCGACAAAACGCATCAAAATCTTTTTTACTTCCAGGGTCTGTGGCAATAATTTTTAAGACTTGATCAGATTTAATTTCATTTAAACCTTTTTTACATCGCAAGATGGGAAGTGGGCATTTAAGTCCTGTTGCGTCCACTTCATAATCATAATGCATATTATTTGAGTGCTGAGAAAGTATAGCCGGCATTGGCCCAGGCGATCACACCGCCTGCTAAGTTATATACGACATGATAATCATGTTCAGCCAGATAAGATGCCGCGTGAGCTGAGCGAACGCCACTATGGCAGTAAAAAACAATACTAGATTTTTTGGAAAGTTTATCAAAAGCTTGAGGTAGGCTTGCAAGTGGAATATGTCTTGCGCCATGAATAACTCCCCTAGCCACTTCATCATCATTTCTTACATCAATTAAAACTAAATCATCTTGTTTGATCATGCCGTGAAGGGTTGCGGCATCAATAGTCATAAAGGCACTCATGAGGATAAAAGTTTAAATATTAAAGAATTTTTTGAATGATCAGCGCAACTATATTTGTTGAAGCGAGCGCTAGAAGACCCCAGAGTGTGTATTTCATACCTTTCTCTCTGAGTTCCATATTAGGTGTTGTTTCCAGGAAAGCTTTTGCATAAAAAAGTCGGCCCGTCGTAAATAAACCACCTAAAAGCAAAATAATCGTCCAATGGATATGATTAGCCTCAAGGCATCCCAAGAGAATAAGACCTAAAGGAACATATTCTGCAAAATTTCCGTGCGAACGAATCGCTTGCTGTAAGTCTTCTCGACCGCCATCACCCAAAGATACTTTATTTTGATGTCTTAAGTTAATGACGTTTAATGCCAATTTAACGTATACAAAAGTAAGAATAGCGGCGTAAATAGCTGTAAGTTTTAACATGATGTTTAAATTGAAAAATCTAAGATGCAATCATTATAACATCGAGATGAAGCGCATATAAATGGGCGCTTAGTTAATTTGCAGTGCAATAGCTTCTTGTAGCTTGAGTGACAGGTCCTTTCTTGATTGCGAGGGCTTGACCGGATGCCCAATATCTACAATGACCTCGATTTGATTAGATTTAGCGACTCTCTTAAAGGATTGAAGCAAAGTCGTTGAACCATGAAAGCTTGTGCGGTTTGAAAGTACGTTATTTTCCTTATACTTGATTGAGAGAGGTAGAAGTAATTTGTCAGCCTCAAAGGCTGATTGAAATAAGCTACTCTTAAAAGGAAGCACTTGGTATCCGTTTGACGTAATGCCTTCAGGGAAAATACATATCGACTGTTTTTTAATTGCAAAATGATGGTTCATCGCTTGAATGACTTCAGGTAAATTTGATTTACGATTACGGTCAACAAAAATGGCACCTGATATTTTAGCTAACATCCCAATAATAGGCCATGTTTTGACATCAGATGTCGATACGAATGTGACAGGCTTTAATGAAAAGATTACAGGAATATCAAGCCATGAAATATGATTTGCAACGATAAGATAACTATCTTTTCCCAGAAGCTTTAAAGCTTCACCAGTGAGTGTAATTTTAATCTTTAAAATACGTAAGAGACGTTTCGCCCAGTATTGAATAAGAAGATGAATGATATTTTTTGGAAGAATAATCATCGTGATACAAAGAATTAGTGCGAGAAGCAAATGGAACGCCATGAAAATAGATTTAAAAATAAAGTTCATAGTAAATTTTATAAGAGTTCGATGCCATAGGGCTTTACAATTTTTGCAAAAATATAAAATGCAACCAAGGTCATGACAATAGATATGCCAAGTGTTGGCCAGAAACCAAATCGTTTAAGCAAAAAAGGAAATGCTAAGAACATAGGTAAGGTAGGCACGACATACCAAAAAGTATACCAAGCATGATTTGCAATTTTAGATTCCGGCTGCTTTTCTATATATAGCCAGATTAAAGTAAGTACTGTGATAAGAGGAAGTGCTGCGATGAGTCCGCCTAATCGGTCACTTTTTTTAGCTACCTCCGAAATAAAAACAACCATACCCGAGGTGATTAAAAGTTTAAATAAAATCCACATTACATTTCTCCTTCTTTTATTAATTGAATGCCAGGCTTTTCTTCAGGATAGGCCTTTAAATAAATTGCTAAGTCTGGATCAAGCGTATCCCAATTGACTAGGCTTGCTACTTTTTTATAAATTTCATGCATAAAGCGATTTCGGTGTTTACAGAAATTTGTAAGATGAACGAGTTCATGACCCGTCTCAATTTTAGCAGGGTAAGCTGTTTGGCCACTTTGAATTGTTTTGGCACCAATTTTATATGACCAATTAATAGCTTCAATCCATAGACGGAAATATATAAACCAATCTCTAGGCGCATCATAATCAATTCCAATAAATTTGTTAATCACATGTCCTTTAAGATCAAAACAAAGCATAAAAGCTATAATTTCTTGAGAAGACTGGTGTCTTAAGATAATAAAGTGTGCTTCTTTTTCGCGAGAAATAAATTCAAAGAATTCGGGCGTTAGCTCTTCAAATTTAGTTTTACCTTTTAAATAAGTTCTTGAGAATAGTCGGTAAAGCTTATGAAGGGTTTGATTGTCAGGTAAATGAACTATGCTGACATCCAAAGGAGCTGGAAGCGCAGTCTTTAACTTTTTTAGAAATTGGTACCGTCTAGACGATTCGAGAGAGTTTATATAGTCATCAGTATTTTCCCCTTCTAGTGTTACAAGTGCTGACGGAAAACTTATAAGCTGAAATAAATTTTTAGATTTTGAAATATTAGTAAGTATTTGATGATCTATTTTTGGAAAGTCTTTCCAAACTAACATAGCTGCTTTGTATTTGTGAGCTTGTTTTTCAGCAGCTTCTTGGATGCATAGAAAAATATCATCTTGTGTTACCGCCTGAGCTTTTAAAATTTTTGGATCAATTCCGATATGCCCCTCATCGGAGCAGGCACTACCTATAAAAAAAGTACGTTGATATAAGAAAGAGGGGATAACTTTACTGATTAATCTTACGATAGGTAAAATAATCGAAGGCATCACAAGCTCAATGGGCTCATCCATTACGAAAGCAGGTGCAATTGCGATGGGCTCTCCATTGAAAGAAATCAGACCATAGGTAAAAGTGAATTGCTCTTCAAGATGAGCGCACTCGAGTGATCTATACCACCACTGACCTTCGTAAGGTGATGGAAAACAACTATCCCAGAGCGCCTGTGGTATTTGCGATTCAGAATTAAGCCATTCAAGGGAGAGCTGTTGTATCATTTATGAGAATTATACTTAAAACATCGAGATTCTCGACTTATGCAGAAATTTTTATTTTTTTTAACCACACTTTTTTTTAGTGGGTCACTTATTGCAGTTCATTCAGATTACTGCGTGACCTGTGAACGTGACAAACATGGCCACATTAAAAGAAGTCTTGAAGCCAAGAAAGCTTTTAAAAAAATTCAGCCATGCCCATCGACAAGCAAGCCTTTTGGAGCTTGTCCCGGTTATATTATTGATCACATCATTCCTTTGAAGCGAGGCGGCATGGATGCTCCAACAAATATGCAATGGCAGACTGTTGAAGAGTCAAAGGAAAAAGATAAATGGGAGTAACTTTTTATATGAAGCATGATTTCAAGTAAAATAATCTATATTATGAAACGACAAATATTTTACATCGATTATCCGCAAGAGCACCAAGGCGATGCATTACATGCCTATCAATGTAAGTTTTGCAAAATAGATACCGTAAAAATTAATGGATTACTTGAAAATCATTTGCCAAGTTGTGTCTATAGGAATGGAAAAGAAAAAACGATTACTGAGTAAGACCTCGACCAATTAGAGAAGCACCGATAACCCCCGCTGAATCACCCAGCATGTTTTTAACAATCGGTGTTGAAGGCATGTCATTAAAAATACGTCTATAAACTTCATCAATACCTTCCTTGTATAAACTTTTTTCATTGGAAAGTCCGCCGCCTAAGATCACAATGTCAGGGTCTAGTATATTAATAAGATTAGCCAAGGCTTGACCAAAGCGCGCATAAAAATCTTGCTTAATGTTTTTTAGCGATGCATCGTTTAAAGGTGTATTAAAAAAATCGATCGCCGAAAGGGTTCTTCCGGTTTCCTCTTGAATTCTTTTTTCTAAACCGCCACCTGATATAAAACTTTCAACGCAACCATTCGCGCCGCAATAACAGGATGCACCTCTAGGATCGATCACCATATGACCCCATTCACCCGCAATATTTTGTGGCCCCTGTCTAATTTTTCCATCAAAAACAATACCACCACCACAACCTGTCCCCATAATGACGCCAAATACAGCAGGATATCCTTTGCCTGCTCCCATTAATGCTTCTGCAAGGGCAAAACAATTCGCGTCATTTTCAATCACGATGTCATGCACTAACTTGTCTTCAAGAAGAGATTGAAGCGGCAAGCTATTTAAGCAAAGTGTATTAGAATTTTTAAGTAAATGCGTTTTTTTAGAAATTGAACCAGGCGTTCCTAAGCCCAACGTATGTGTCTTGTTTTGTATGGGTATAAGTGCTTTTGAATAAAGCGCATGAATTTGGTTAAAGACATGCTCGCTACCCAAATGGGCTTCCGTGAGTAATCTTTCGCGAAAGAGAACTTTGTCCTGACCATCTAATACGGCCACTTCAATCTTCGTGCCACCGAGGTCAATGCCGATATGATAATTAGATGTCATTTAATTATTTTGAAAATGGCGTCTGATATACCAGATCATAAATATGATTGCACCACCTGCAATCACATAATGAAATTCGTGAAAGTAAACTTTTAATGTATCCCAGTGTTCACCAAATACCATGCCTGTATAAGCCAGCGCCCAGCACCAAATAAACGAGCCGACAAATGTGTAGACGATAAACTTAGCCATATTCATACGCGCAATCCCTGCAGGGAGTGCAATAAAAGTTCTTACCGCTGGAAGAAGGCGGCCTATAAAAATAATGATCTCGCCATAATTTTTAAACCAATCATCTGCCATCTTCAAATCTTTTTTAGAGATGAGTACGAAACGACCATATTTTTCAGCAAGTTGTCTGCCGCCTGTTTTTCCTACATAGTAAGCAGGTATAGAGCCTAATACACAGCCTAGCGCGCCCATTAAGGCAACTACCCAGAGCACCATCTCACCTTTAAAAACAAGATACCCTGCGAAAGGCATAATAATTTCGGAGGGTAATGGAATGCAAGCTGACTCAATCGCCATCAGCAATACGATGCCCCCGTATCCCATAGTCGATATAACACTCATAATCCAAACAGCTAATAATGCAATTAATTTTTCTAACATCACGTATAGCCTAATATTAAGTTGATATCGAATTCTATCTTATGTTACATAAACCTTTAGTGAATCAGCAAATTTTTACTATAATGAATTACGCAATTTTTTAAAAAACATATATGAAACAGATGACGCTATTATTTTTATTTGTATTACTTTCAAGCTGCAGCATGATGACCTATACGAATCAAGGAAGCCTATCAAATACAAGCAAAACCTATATTATTAACTGTGCCTTTTGGGATGCTTGTTATGCAAAAGCAGAAAAGTTATGTTCAAACGGGTACAGCCTTGTAGATAAATCAGCAAGCTTGCCTTACAGTTTAGAAGTTTCATGTAAGTAACTTTGGCTATTAAACGACTAAATCTATCATGTGTGAAATAAATATTCAAAAGACAAGTAAGGTAGGTTGGCACTTTAATCATAGCTATACAAAACTACCCAAAGATTTTTTTGTTGAACAGCTCCCAGTAAAAGTATCCAATCCCAAACTTGTTTTATTAAACGAGCCTTTACTAAAGTCTTTAGGTTTAGATAAAGAAGCACTGAGTCACGAGGCTTGGGGCAATATTTTTTCTGGGAATACACTGCCTGAAAAAGTACACCCTATTGCAGAAGCATATGCAGGGCATCAGTTTGGTCACTTTGCTTTATTGGGTGATGGAAGGGCTGTTCTTTTGGGAGAACACATTAACCCGGACGGGGATCATTTTGATATTCAGTTTAAAGGATCAGGACAAACACCTTACTCTAGACGCGGTGATGGTCGCGCCGCATTAGGGCCCATGCTGAGGGAGTTCATCATTAGCGAAGCGATGCATGCACTTAAGATTCCGACCACAAGAAGTTTGGCAGTGGTGACAACAGGAGAAAGTGTTATGCGGGATGAAGTCTTACCTGGTGCGATACTCACGCGTATAGCGAAAAGTCATATTCGTGTGGGTACTTTTCAATTCGCTTCCACATTAAATGATACCAATAAATTAAAAGCACTCGCTGATTACACTATCGATCGCCACTATCCTGAGTGCAAAGCAAATAACAATCCCTATCTTTCATTTTTAAATGCAGTGATTGAAAGACAAGCCTTACTTCTTAGTCAATGGATGCATGTAGGTTTTATTCATGGCGTTATGAATACAGATAATATGTCCATCAGTGGTGAAACGATTGATTACGGTCCTTGCGCATTTATGGATCACTATCATCCTCAAACTATATTCAGCTCTATTGATCGTCAGGGGCGTTATGCATACGCAAATCAACCCCCCATAGCGCAGTGGAATCTAGCAAGATTTGCAGAGACTTTAATTCCACTTATAGATCACGATGCTGATAAATCAATTGAACTAGCTTCTCAGTCTGTTAATAGTTTTTCAGATCAATTTCAAATAGCATGGTTAAAAGGTATGCGAGAAAAGCTAGGTTTATTTCATGAGGAGGCAAGCGACATTGAATTAATCAATGAATTATTAGTGCTTATGCAAAAAAATAAAGCTGACTATACGCTGACATTTAGACATCTGTCGTCGGATGCAATTTTAAAGGATGCAATTTTTAAAGATGCATCATTTAAAGCTTGGTATAGGAATTGGATACATTGCATCCAAAAACAAAAAGAAGGTGAAGAGATGTCAAGACTCATGATGTTAAAACATAATCCAGCAGTCATTCCGCGTAATTATTTAGTGGAGAAAGCTTTATCGCTGGCAGTGGTAGATGAGGACTACAGGTTCTTAAATGATTTTATTGCAGCGCTTTTGAAACCCTACGAGGACTCGAAAGTATTTAGTGAGCCACCTTTGGAGGAAGATAAGTCTTATCAAACATTTTGTGGGACTTAAAAATAAAGTCACACATAAAGCAAACAAGCCTTATGTGTGACGATAGAAACTAATTCATTTTTTTAGCTTTAGGTGCTTCTTTTGCTTTTGAGGGCTTAACAGATTTTGCAATTAGCGCTTTAAGATCTTCAAGGTCTTTACTTTGAGCCGTTACTTTTGCTTCTAAGTCAGCCACGATGGCTTTCTTTTGAGCGTCAGCTTTTTCATAGTCAGTCACTTTTTGGTTAAGCGTTGCAATTTGATCGTTTAAATTTTTAATTTCTGCAGTTTGTGAGATTAACTGATCTTCAGCGTTATAAGCGCTATAGGAAAAGTAACCCGCTACCGCGATTAAGATTGCAATGATGATGTTTTTAAAAGTGCCAGAGTTTTGCATCTATGATTCCTTCTTGATTATGTTGAATTTTAAAGCATATGTTTTTTACACATGCCTTCCTTAGGTAGGTATGTTATGAGAAAGTTCAGTAATCTCAAAGCAACTAAAAGCTTTGAAGGAAATAAAAAAACCCGCTTTTAAGCGGGTTTTTCTTTTAAACAAGCAATCAATTATCTTGAAACGATCACTTTTGTAGCTTTTGAACAGAGCTCAACTCTTGATTTATCTACCATACCTACAACATCTTCTGAGCGAAGATTAGCTTGCGAAAGAGCTTTCTCAGCTTCTGTTTGAGCTTTGCA
>CANMPB010000006.1 GCA_947499625.1 Methylophilaceae bacterium | reverse complement strand
GTAAGGACTATGTTGTAAAATAGCCGCCTTACTAATGAGTGTGCATGGGTGCTTAGCTCAGTTGGTAGAGCGTCGCCCTTACAAGGCGAATGTCGGCGGTTCGACCCCGTCAGCACCCACCAATTTTAGTAACAAGTTTTGGAGTGGTAGTTCAGTTGGTTAGAATACCTGCCTGTCACGCAGGGGGTCGCGGGTTCGAGTCCCGTCCACTCCGCCATTATCATTTAGGCGAATCTTAAGATTCGCCTTTTTGTTCATTCATTGAGAACTTTTTGGTAACTTTTTTTATCATAAAGTTTATATAAAGATAATAGGATAAGCCCAATGTTAGACAAATTTAGAAGTTACGCTCAAACTAAAGCTGCACAAGTTATTTTAGCGCTCGTTCTTATTCCTTTTGCATTGTTTGGAATTGATTCATATCTAAATCAAGCTGGCAATAATTTAAGTATCGCCAAAGTTGATGGTTATAAAATTACACTACCAGAATATAACCGTGCGATTGAAAATGTTCGCAATCGCATTATGAGTGAAGGTAAAAAAGTAGACCCTGCAATGTTTGATTCATTCGAATTTAAAGAGTCTGTAGTCGACGGCATCATCACAAGACAATTAATAAATAATGATATTAAAAAATCTAAATTTAAAATCACAGATCTTCAATTAAGCCAATATATTATTGGTATGCCGGAATTTCAAAAGGATGGAAAGTTTTCACAAGAGCTTTACGATAAAGTCTTGCAAAATAATCAACTCAAACCTAAGAAATTTGAAGAAAACATTAGGAATGATTTACTCATTCAGCAAGTGCGTGATGGACTACAAAAACTTACATTTATTCCCCCGAATAACTTAACAGAAACCTTAAAAGCAACATCACAACAAAGGGAAGTGACTGTTGCTGAATTCAAAACAAAAGAATATATGGTTAAAGCGAGTGTTAACGAAAAAGATATGCAGGCTTTCTATGATAAAAATAAATCTAAGTTCTTAGCGCCTGAACAAGTAAAAGCTGAATTTGTTGTATTTTCATTAACAAGCATTCTTCCAACTATTAATGTATCGGATGATGAAGTGAAAGCTTTTTATAAAACAAATGCGGATAAATACCAAAATCAACAACAAAGAGAAGCAAGCCACATTTTAATAGCTGCATCTAAGAATGCCGCTCCTGCTGAAAAAGCGAAGGCTAAAGCAAAAGCTGAAGATGTCTTTAATCAGGTTAAAAAGAATCCTAAGCAATTCGAGGAATTAGCAACAAAATATTCACAAGATCCGGAATCTGCTAAAAAAGGTGGTGATTTAGGTGTTTTTGGTCGTGGCATGATGGTTAAGCCTTTTGATGATGCTGTTTTTTCAATGAAGGTTAACGAGATTAGCAGCATTGTTGAGTCTGATTTTGGTTACCATATTATTAAGCTGACAAAAGTCATAGGTGATGGTGGTGGTTTTGATGCTATAAAGTTACAAATCAAAGCTGAATTAATCTACCAAAAAGCACAAGATAAGTTTGCTGCTCTTGCTGAAGATTTTAGTAATATGGTGTATGAGCAGTCATCAAGTCTTGATGCAGTTTCGAAAAAATTTAGTTTGCCTATTCAAAAAACCGATTGGATTAGTCGCAGTGATTCAGATAAATTTTTTAAAAATGAAGCATTGATGAATGCTTTATATTCAAAAGAATCAATCAAGGATCATCGTAATACTGAAGCGATTGAAGTCACGCCTAATAACTTAATCTCTGCTCGGGTTGTAGATTACAAAGCGCAGACTTCAAAACCATTTACTGATGTTAAAACGAGCATTGAAGATTATCTAAAATTTGAAGCTGCAAAAAAATTAGTAGCTAGCGAAGGCGAGGTGGCTTTAAAATCTATTGTTGATGCTTCCCGTAAAATTGATTGGCAGGCTGCTGTCCTTGTTGACCGAAAAAATGCAAAAGGCCTAAGCGACGCTGTCATTAATCACGCGTATAAAATGCCTACAGATAAACTTCCTAGCTACAGTGGTTTTGTAGATGGTGATAACGGTTACGTGATTGTTAAAGTAAGTAAAGTATCATTTCCGAATGATGACAACGAAGAAAATAAAAATGAATTCGCATCTAGCTATTCAGAAGCATTATCTTTTGAATATCTGAGCGCTTACCTCAAAGGGTTAAAAGCGAAGGCGAGTGTTTCAGTTAATCAAAAATTCTTCGAAACAACACAAAAGAATTAATCAATTGAACCTGCGGCAGTAATATTCATGCCGCCATCTACATAAGTAATTTCGCCTGTTATACCTGATGCAAGGTCGCTGCATAAAAAAGCAGCTGCATTTCCAACTTCTTCAATCGTCACATTTCGTCTTAAAGCAGCATGTTTCTCATTAAAGTCTATCATGCGATCAAAGTCCGCGATGCCAGAGGCAGCGAGTGTTTTAATGGGCCCTGCTGATACTGCATTAACTCTAATACCTTTTGGTCCCAAGCTCTGAGCCATATATCTTACATTAGCCTCTAAACTTGCTTTGGCAAGTCCCATCACATTATAGTTGGGCATTGTTCTCTCAGCGCCAAGATAGCTTAAAGTAAGTAAACTTGCATGCTCTCTTAACATTGGCAATGCTGCTTTAGCTAATGCTGTAAAGCTGTATGAGCTTATATCATGAGCCACTCTAAAGTTTTCGCGGGTCGTTGCTTCAACGAAATCGCCCTTTAAAGCTTCCTTTGTAACAAAAGCTAGCGAATGAACAATAACATCTAATTTATCCCAGTGTTTTTTTAATAAAGGAAAGAGGTTGTCGATTTGTTCGTCACTAGAAACGTCGCAAGGTAATACAATATTTGAATTAAAATCTTGAGCAAGTTTTTTTACGCGTTCGTCGTGCTTTTCCATCTGGTAAGTAAATGCTAATTCAGCCCCTTCACGTTTCATTGCTGAAGCAATACCATATGCAATAGATCGGTCACTCAAAAGACCAAGAATTAAAACTCGTTTACCAGTTAAAAACCCCATTATGTATTCCTTTATTTTTTCTGATTCTTGTTTTTTGGATCAAGCAAATCTCGTAAACCTTCGCCAAGTAAATTATAACCTAGGACTGTAATCAAAATAGCCAGTCCTGGAAATAATGATAGCCACCAAGCAAACTGAATATACTCTTTACCATCAGTCAAAATATTACCCCATGATGATTGTGGTGCTTGAACACCAAGCCCAAGAAAACTCAATCCAGATTCAGTTAATACAGCACTTGCAATACCTAAAACAGAAGTTACGATGATGGGCGTTAGACTGTTAGGGAGGAGATGCTTTGAAATAAGCCTGAAATCTGATGCTCCCATAGCTTCCGCTGCTAATATATATTCTCGATTTCTGAGACTCAAAAATTCTGCACGAACAAGGCGAGTAACGCCCATCCAGGAAGTCAATCCAATCACAATCATAATGTTCCAAATCGACGGTGTTAAAAAAGCAATGACTGCAAGTATGAGAAAAAAAGTTGGGATGGATAACATGGTATCTACAAAACGCATGATAATTGAGTCGATATACCCACGATAAAATCCAGCGATGGCACCTAAAAATGTACCAATTACAGTAGCGATACCTACAGCTACAATACCTACTAAAAGTGAAATTCTAGATCCATAAAGCATGCGAGAAAAAACATCTCTTCCTAGTCCGTCAGTTCCCATAAAATGAGAGACAGAAGGGGGTAGAAGTATTGAATGAATATCAATGTAATTTGGATCGTAAGGTGATAACCATGGAGCAAATATTGCGATAAAAAGAACAGCCACGATGATAATGAAACCACTTAAAGCTAGTGGATTTTGCGTGAGGATTTTCAATTTGTAATGCCTCGCCTAATTCTTGGATCTGCCCATGCATAACCAATGTCTGCGATTAAATTTCCAAATAACGTTAAGACAGATCCAATCGTAAGAATTCCCATTACTACTGGAAAATCTCTCATTAATACAGCGTCAAAAAATAATTTACCCATACCAGAAATTGCAAAAATAGATTCTCCAATTACAGAGCCACCAATCAAGCCTGGAATTGATAGACCTACTATAGTAATGAGAGGTAATAATGTATTTCTTAAAGCATGGCCATAAACTACTTTATTTTCTGTTAGGCCTTTTGCGCGCGCTGTCGTAATGAACTCTTGTTGGAGGACATCTAACATTCCATTTCTGACGTAAAGTGAAATGCTTGCGAGGCCTCCTAAACTTGAAACAAAGACTGGCAATATAAGATGCTTAAATAAATCTAGATATTGAGCAATCTGACCCATCTTTTCATACCCGGCGCTATGAAGACCCGAAATAGGAAGCCAAGAATGAGTCACGCCAGTCCAATACATTAATAAAAGGGCCAACCAAAATCCCGGGATCGCAAAGCCTATAAATACAATAACGGTAATGAGTCGGTCAGGCCATCTGTTTTGATTTACTGCTGAAACAACGCCCAGAAATATTGAAAGCACAAAAATAATAATTAGACCTATCAAATTAATCATAAGCGTTATAGGTAAAGCATCTTGAATCATACCTTTAGTGACATTGCCTTTATCATCTTTCGTTTCCCATAAAACAGGACGCTGATGCGAAGCAAATGAATTACCAAAATCTAATTTCACAATTCGTTTTAACCATAAGCCATATTGCGTAATCAAGGGCTTATCTAAATTATAAAGCGCCCTTAGTTTTTGACGAGACTCTTCAGATGCTTTTGGATTGAACGCTGATTCAGATGCGGTAATATCTCCCGGTGCTAGGTGCATAATAAAAAAAGAAATAAGACTAATACCAATGAGCATTGGGATCATCCATAACAAACGTTTTATTAAATAGTTAAGCATTTTATTGAGCTATTTCATTTCTTCTTACGGTAGAGGGAATAAACCATTCGTATGAATTATACGCAATTCCAGCAGGCGGCGTAGGGGACTCAATTCCTTTGATACGTTTGCTCATAGCGGTTAGACCATATCCAGCATATAGATAAATCACAGGACTATCTCTTAATAAGATTTTTGAAAAAGCATGATATATTTTTTCTCGTTTGTCAGGGTTTAATTCAGTGCGACCTTCTTCAAGTAATTGATCAACTTCTTTATTGTTGTATCCAATAAAATTAAATTGGCCAGGTTTTTGTTGCGACGAATGCCAAATATTATATTGATCAGGATCAAGTGATAAACTCCAGCCAAGAATGACAGCATCAAAATCACCAGTTTTAATAAATTGGTTTACAAAGCTTGCCCATTCAATCACTCTAATTTTTACATCAATGCCTACATCTTTAAGCCTTCTTTGAATAAGAACTGCAGTCATTTCTCTTTGCTTATTTTGATTCGTGAGAATTTCAAATGTGAAAGGTTTGCCATCTTTTTCTAAAATACCATCATGATTAGTGTCATTAAAGCCTGCCTCACGAAGTAACTTTAGGGCCTGATTTTTATCGTAAGGGTAGGGATGAAGTGTTCGATTGCTCCATCGTGTTCCAGGTTTATATGGGGATGCGACGGGCTCTCCTAATCCTAAAAGCACGCCATCAATAATCTCCTGTTTATCAATTGCGTAGTTAATCGCTTGCCTTACTTTAATATCATTAAATGGGAGATGTTTTGAATTAAAGCCAAGATAGGTGTAACTATTTCCAAGTTCTTTATAAAGCGCTAATTTATTCTTCAGGTCTGGTTTAGAAGGAATGACTCGTGCAAATTGAATCGGATTAATATTCATGAGGTCGATATTATCAGCGATCAGTTCTAAAAATTGAGAGGACGTATCAGGAATGAAGCGTGAAGTTAAATTGCTTATATTAGGTTCGCCCATAACTGAAGAGGGGCTTGCCTCCAAAGTTAATTTTTCACCATTAACCCATTGTGCTAATTTATAGTAACTAGAGCCAACAGGCTTTCTTGAGAAAAAAGTGCGATTAATATCTTCATCTTTCAAGATATGTTTCGGAAGAATTTGAAGAGTCGCCCAACTGTCTAGAGCTGGTGCATATGCTTTTTTATATACAACTCTGAATGTATGAAGATCTGGAACTTCAGCCCTGTCAACTAGTTTGTAATCAGAGCCATAGGGAGTTCTCGTTTTGTCGTCAGTGACAAGTTTCCAAGTAAAAAAAACATCTTCACTGGTTAAGTCATGACCATCAGACCATTTAAGATTTTTTTTCAAATAAAAAGTAATTGTTTTCTGGTCGCTTGATATTGTCCATTTTTCTGCTATTTCAGGTGCCAGTTCTAAATTTTTGTCATATTTAATAAGTTTATTAAAAATATTTCCAGAGATGGCTGACGATGCCGAATCTCCCGCAATCATCGAAATGAGATTGCTCGGCTCACCTGACATTGCATCGATAAGTGTGCCGCCTTTTTCACTATTAAAAGTACCATCATAGTTGTAAGCGACTTCTTTCTTATCGCTACAAGAAGTTAAGTTAAGCAAAACAAAGAAGAGGAAAATATATTTAAAATACATATTATGTGTAATAAGTTAATTATTTTTTTTGAGTTGAAGTATAGATCCAATTTGAATATCTGAGGAAGTCATTTGATTAATGTCTTTTAATTCATCGATATGTATGTCATATCTTTTAGCAATTTTATTAAGCGTATCACCTGATTTTACTATGTGCTTAGCAGGTTTCATTACGTCTTCAGCTTTCTTATCATTTTGAATTTTTGACTCATAAATATCTTGATTAGTATTTGACTCTGCACCTTCTTTTTTAGCCACTAACATCATGGTAGAGGTTTTGATTGTTTTTTGAGGGTTAAGATCATTTGTTTTAATGAGATCACTTTCTTGCATGTCGAATTTATTTGCTATCGCTTTAATTTTTTCATTATGTTTTGGTTGGTATATATTCCATGACACTAAAGGTTTTTCATTTTGACTAAGATTTTTTACAAATGTATCTGCCGCATTAATCGGCAAAATAAGTCGTTGTGTTTTGTCGTTTGTTCTAATAAGGGGCCTTCTATGTTCGGCATTTAAAAGTAAAAATTCATCATAAGAAATTTCAGCAAGATTTGCAGCAAGATCTGCATCAATAACTGCAGGTGCTTCCACAGATGTAAAGTAAGGTTTATTAGGTATCGAATCTATATAAAGTCCGTATTTATATGGGTTTGAAACAATATTTTTAATAGCTTGTAGCTTAGGAACATAATCTTTTGTTTCTCCTGGCAGCTTAAGGTGTGCATAATCGGTTGGCAGCCCTTTCGCTCTATTTTTAGCTATAGCACGACCGACGGTACCTTCGCCAGCATTATAAGCAGCTAAAGCAAGATCCCATGAGCCAAATAATGTATGAAGCTTTTGAAGGTAATCAAGTGCTGCATTTGTTGCTTCCACCACATTACGTCTTTTATCATGCCACCAGTCTTGTTTTAAACCGTAGAGCCTCCCTGTGGAAGGAATAAACTGCCATATACCTACAGCTTTGCTCTTTGAATTTGCAATGGGGTTATAGGCACTTTCTATCATCGGAAGAAGTGCTATTTCTGAGGGCATACCTCTTTTTTCTACTTCACCTACAACATAAAAGAGATATTTCTGACTACGATCCATCATTCTTTCTACGTATTCTGGTCGAGCTGAATACCAATCTTCATATTTCTTAGATCTTGAATTATTTTCATTCTTAATTTCATATCTGGAATAAATACGTTGCCATAGGTTAATTTCGGCTTTATTAGGTTGGTAATTTTGGACTTGACTTGGCGGGGCAGCTGAGTTCAAGCTTAATGCATTAAGCTTATTAATTTCCTGATCAAGCACATCGTTATCTAGAATACTAATTTCTTCTCCTAGAATATTATTCTCAGCAAAAGCACTTGGCATCATTGATGCTGAAATGCAAATAAAAAGTAAGGCATATTTAAATGGCGATGACATATTAATACTGATCTTTAAGATCTCTAAGACGCTTAAATGCTTCTAGTGATGTACACTTTAAAAAAGGGTTCGTTTTTAATTCTTCCTCGAGGGAGGATGGAATGGTATTTTTTAAGTTGGATATAAATGCTTTTCTTAGTTTTAGATTTTCATCATTTGGATTAAGTGATAAGGCAAATGCAATATTTTTTTTAGTGTATTCGTGCGCACAATAGATTTTTGTATCTTCTGGAAGGGCACTAATTTTTTTTAACGAGTTATACATTTGCTCATGGGTTCCATCAAATATTTTGCCGCATCCACAGGCAAAAAGTGTATCTCCGCAGAAAAGGTTTTTCATGTCGTAATAGGCGATATGCCCTTGGGTATGCCCAGGAATTTCAATTATTTTATAGTTTATTTGAAGCTCTGGAATATTAATTTCGTCTCCATTTTTAAGGCTTATATTGACAAAATCGTATTTATCTTTTTGCGGTGCAAAGATCTTAATATGAGGGTATTTTTCTTGAAGCGCTATAACCCCTCCAATATGATCATTATGATGGTGGGTGATTAAAATCGCGACTAGACGAAGGTTTTTTCGCTCCAGGGCAGTGATGACAGGGCCAGCGTCACCCGGGTCAACGACAATGCTATTTTGATCGTTATGAATTAACCAAATATAATTATCTTGAAAGGCTTCAATAGGATCGATATGAATTAATTGATTTTCTTTGTAGCCTGTCATTTGTATTCATAGTAAAGTATTTAGATCATTATAAGATATTTTTATGCCTAAAATCTCATCACAAGAATGGTTTAAAAGCCCCTTAGGCCAATATTTACTTGCGTTAGAATATGATTATATAAACTCTGTGGTCATCGATACGTTTGGATTTTATGCGATTCAAATGGGTAATTTTGACATAGACTTCTTAGATCATTCACGTATCCAAAATAAGTTTTCTTTAAATTCAAGCCACCCTGATTTAGTGTCGGCGAACGAAGCGTTACCCTTTGATGAAGCGTCAGTAGATTTACTTATTGCTCCTCATATATTAGAGCAAATGATCGAGCCTTATGAATTACTTAAAGAGATTCATCGGGTTCTTATGCCCGAAGGGCGTCTCATCATCACAGGATTTAACCCAGCAAGCTTATGGGGCTTAAAAAAACTTTTAAGTTTTGATATTGACTACCCTTGGAATACAAAATTTATATCTCTGAGTAAAATTAAAGAGTGGCTTCCCATTGTGGGATTAGAAATGGTTGAAGGAAAGATGGGATGTTATGTTCCGCCAATACAGAAAGCAACATGGTTAAAAAAAATACATACCCTAGAAAAACTAGGTGATCGATGGTGGCCTATGTTCGGAGGGTTTTATTTTCTTGTGATACAAAAAAGAGTACATGGTATGACCACAATCCAACCTTTATGGAAAAAGAAATTGATTAAAGCCCCGGTATATTCAGCACAAAAATCTAGAACTTTCAAAGTTAAACCATGAAGCCTACAATCACCATATTTACAGATGGGGCTTGTAAAGGCAATCCAGGAGATGGCGGATGGGGTGCATTATTAATTTCAGGAGCCAACGAAAAATCTATTTATGGGGGTGAAAAAGATACTACAAATAACCGTATGGAATTATTAGCTGTAATTAAAGCGCTTGAAATCATTAAACAGGTATCAGATATTAAAATATATACGGATTCGACTTATGTGCAAAAAGGCATTACGGAATGGATCCATGCATGGAAACGCAATCACTGGAAAAATAGTAGCAAGAAAATTATCAAGAATATAGATTTATGGCAAAGACTAGATGAATTAGCTTCTGGTCATTCTATTGAGTGGCTTTGGGTGAAGGGCCATGCCGGCCATGATGGTAATGAGAAAGCTGATCAACTAGCAAATCAGGGTGTTGATAGCTTATTAAAGGGGTCGAAGTGAGACATATTTTTTTAGACACAGAAACAACTGGCTTGTATGCTAATCAAGGGCACCGAATTATTGAGATTGCAGCGGTTGAAATCATAAATCGCCGTCCCACAAACAACTCTTTTCATTTTTATTTAAATCCAGATAGAGAAATAGATCCTGCAGCTCAAGAGGTGCATGGTATTACACTAGATTTCTTACAAGACAAACCGAAATTTACAGAAATTGCTTCTGATTTTATTGAGTTCATAAGAGATACGACGCTTATTATTCATAATGCGCCATTTGATGTGGGTTTTATTAATATGGAGCTTGGATTGATTGAAAGACAGCCTATTGAAGGTCTGGTTGCTAATATTATTGATACGTTAAAAATGGCAAAGGATATGAGACCAGGGCAACGAAACAGTTTAGATGCTTTATGCCGTTTTTATAATATAGATAATTCGCAAAGAAGCCTTCATGGCGCCTTACTGGATGCCCAACTTTTAGCCGAAGTTTATCTTGCTATGACTCGAGGGCAAGAAGATTTAATGATTGATTTTCAATATAGCGGATCAGATATTGCAGGAGAAAAAAGTACCCATCGCCCTGCTAATCTCTTTGTGGTCAAGGCAAGCGAAGAAGAACTTAAAAGTCATGAAGCTTATTTGAACAAAATGAAGAGTGAAAAAAAACTTATTTGGTAATCTAAGTTATATAGCATCAGCCCAGCTATTGGGTGTTTCATACATGCGAATTTGTTTTATTTTAAGTTGATCATTAAAGCGTTTATTAAATTCACCATTTAAAATTCGGTAAGCTTCAGATGCCATATTTTCTGCCGTAGGGACAACTGGAAATATAACGGTTTTATGATTTGGTAGCGTACTTAAAAAATTCACAATGTCTTTATCGTCTTGATAGACGATGAAAGCATGATCCCAGGGATCAACCACTAAATCCTTAATGATTTTCTTTACATCAGAGAAGTCAATCACCATACCAAAGTCTGAACTTTTTCTGTCGTCATGAATAGGGCCCGTTACAGTGACTTCAATTGCATAGCGGTGACCATGTAAATTTTTACAGTTACTTTTATGATTGGGTATGCGATGCCCTGCATCAAACTCTAGCCGTGTTGTAATGTCCATTTTTTTTCAGCGTTATGCCATATAATTAAATGACATTTTACCATTGGTTACTATTAAAAAAGCTTTCTTGAATTTTTATAGTCTTGCGATACGCTGTAACGCAGGTGGGTGAGAGTCATAAAATGCCGAATATAAAGGGTCAGGCGTTAAAGTTGATGCATTATCTCGGTAAAGTTTAACTAATGACTCTTTAAGATACTTTGCACTCGAGTGTGTTTTCGCATAGCGATCAGCTTCAAACTCATTTTGTCTTGAGTAGAATGCCATGATAGGTCTTATGAAAAAAATGAAAGTAGGGCCAACCAACATAAAAAGAAGCAAGGCGCTACCATTTGTAGGTTCAACAATACCTAACCCTTGGTAAAACCATAATTGATCTTTTAAATAACCCAAAATAGCAAGACCAATAAAACTCACAAGGAACATCATAACAATTCTTTTTTTAACATGATTATGATGAAAATGACCAAGCTCATGAGCGAGAACAGCTTCAATCTCATTATGATTAAGGCGCTCTAAAAGTGTATCGAAAAATACGATACGTTTATTTTTGCCAAAGCCTGTGAAATAAGCATTGCCATGGTTACTTCTTGCAGAACCATCCATAACAAATAATCCTTGAGATTTAAAACCACATTTTTTTAATAATGCAATAATCTTAGTTTTTAAAGTTTTATCTTTTAATGGTAAGAATTTATTAAAAAAGGGAGCGATCCAAGTTGGATAGATTGCAAGAATTAAAAGATTAAATAAACTCCAAACTGCCCATAGATAAAACCACCAATAAGCCCCTGCATTTTGAAGCATCCACAATGCAACGAATAAAATAGGCAGACCAAGACATAAACCTAAAATCATTTGCTTATAAAGATCTGAAAAAAATAGTTTCTTTGTCATGCGATTAAAACCAAATGCTTCATCAATTTTAAATGTTTTGTAATAACTGAACGGCAGATCGATGAGGCTGCTTACAAACATGACGCTTAAGATTAATGCAATATCTTTTAAGAGAGGCGATGTCATTGAATCAAAAAGATGTGAGATTGCACTAATCAACCCTCCTAGAGTAAGAAGAAGAAGCAAGGAGGCTTGGACGATTGTATCTTTTGAGCCTAATTCACTTTTTGCGATTGCATAATACGCAGCCTTTTGATGATCTTTAAGAGTAATATTTTTTTTAAAAGCATCAGGTACTTTATTTTTGTGATTAGACACAAAGTTAATATGTCTTCTCGCAAGCCAAAGGTGAATGCCCGTACTTAAGCCAAGAACAGCAATGAAGGTGTTGCGTAGTATTTCGTCCATAATGTCTCTGAATTAAGTTAATATTCTAGTATTCTGTACGAAAACAATCTTACGTTGTAGATTGTTTCAATCAATTAGTACTATTTTAATGGAAATCATGATGAGCTCTTCGGACAATAATTTAATATGGCTTGATATGGAAATGAGCGGGCTTAATACTGAGGCCGATAAAGTGCTTGAGTTGGCCACTTTAGTCACTGATCCTCACTTAAATATTATTGCAGAAGGTCCAGTCATTGTTATTCATCAAACAGATGAGATATTGAATGGTATGGATGCATGGAATCAATCTACCCACTCAAAATCAGGTTTGATTGAAAGAGTTAAGCACTCATCGTTTGATGAGGCATACGCCTCAGAAGCGACTATCGAGTTTTTAAAAAAACATATTGCACCCAATAAATCACCGATGTGCGGCAATTCGATCTGCCAAGATCGACGTTTTATGGCAAAGCATATGCCGAATTTAGAAAGTTATTTTCATTATAGAAATTTAGACGTGAGTGTTTTTAAAGAGCTTTCGCGTCGATGGAGGCCTTCACTCTACCAAGGCTTTAAAAAAATAAGCAAACATGAAGCCTTATCAGACATATATGATTCGATCGACGAATTAAAATACTATCGTGAGCATTTCTTAAAGTTATCTTGAAGAATTTTTTATATATAGGAGTTGCAGCAGCTATAGGTGGATGGAGTCGATGGGGTATAGGTATTTTATTAGATACGCTTCATCCGATATTTCCGATAGGCACATTAACAGTCAATCTTGTAGGTGGTTATTTAATGGGCGTATCGATGGGACTTTTTGAATTTTTTAGTGATCTTAGTCCAGATTTAAAACTTATTATTAATATAGGTTTTTTAGGAGGCCTTACTACATTCTCTGCATTTACTGCCGAGATTTTTCACTTGTTACAAAAGAATGAGCTCGTCGCCTCGCTCACCCTTATTACGCTTCATGTCGCAGGATCGATATTAATGGCTTACCTTGGCTGGCTGACTATAGGCTTTTTTAAACAGTCTATTTAGCAGACTTTTTCTTTGCAGGCTTTGTTTCAACCATTACAATAGGTTCATCTTTAGATTTTTCTTTCTTTTGCCAAGCAGCTGTTTTCTTTGGCGCTACTTTTTTTGGTTTTTCTTCTATTTCTTTTTTAGCTTTAGGTTTTGATTTAGCTTTTGTTTCTACAAGCTCAAGACCGACTGCCTTTAGATCAACTGGTTTTTCTTCTACTCTTTTTCTGGGCTTGGGAGGAGCATGCTTTTTGGATGCTTCAATTGGCTTAGGCCCTGGTTTTTTTTCCTGAGGAGCTCTTGCTTCAGGAACAGATTTATTTAAAGTTGGCGCCTCTTGAGATGCTAAAGCTTTTTTCTCAAAATCATTTGGACTTTGGTTGGATCTCGAACCACGATCTTTGTTAAACCGACCGCGATTATTGTTCCGACCTCGTTTATTATTGTCTTGATTTGGTCGTGTAACCGGTGGAGATAATTTTTCTGATGGTAAAGTGACATCGGTTTCAGAAGGCTTGACCTCTCCTTGCGGTTTATTGTCATTATGCTGTTTGAATTTCTGATTGCGATTATTTCGTCCTCGGTTGTTATGTTGTGGTCTTGGACGATTTTTTCCCGTTGTTTCAGAAACTTCTATTTTTTCTGCATTTTGGTTTTCAGTATTTTCATCATCACCAGCAATAAGATTTTTAAAGAAACCAAATAATGTTTTATTTGGTTTTCCTGATCCTGATGGAGCAGGAGTGTCAGGAACGATTCCTTTTACTAAAGGCTCTTGTTTTGGTTCATTAGAGGCTTGTTTATAATTTAAAACTTGATTACCTTCGTTAAGTGACTCCATCATTTGGTAACTAGGCTTAGATTGATTTGCAATCTCTTCTTGTTTAGCGCTTGAGATTGAATAATTTGGGGACTCAAGATGTTTATTAGGAATTAATATAATTTCAACTTTTAAGCGTTGTTCAAGACTATATATATCTGAACGTTTTTCATTCAGAAGGAATGTAGCTACTTCAATAGGTAATTGAGCTGAAATAGTTGCATTATGTTCTTTCATGGCTTCTTCTTGAATCATACGAAGAATATGTAATGCCGACGATTGAATATCTCTGATTGACCCAGTGCCATTGCATTTAGTACATAGGCTATTGCTTGATTCTCCAATACTTGGACGAAGTCGTTGACGCGAAAGCTCAAGTAATCCAAAACGTGAAATTTTACCTGTTTGGACTCGTGCGCGATCATGATGAAGTGCATCTCTAAAACGATTTTCTACTTCACGTTGATTTTTTTGGCTTTCCATATCAATAAAGTCAATCACAACTAGTCCACCTAAGTCGCGAAGCCTTAATTGTTTAGCTACCTCTTCAGCAGCTTCAATATTCGTATTAAATGCCGTGTGTTCAATATCACTTCCTTTGGTGGCTCTTGATGAGTTCACATCAATAGAAACAAGCGCTTCTGTATGGTCAATTACAATAGCGCCACCAGAGGGCAATCTAACTTCTCTTGAAAAAGCAGATTCAATTTGATGTTCAATTTGGAAGCGAGAAAATAAAGAAACCTCATCTTCGTAGAGCTTTACGCGATCTACATAATTTGGCATCACATGGTTCATAAATTGTGTCGCTTGATCATAGATCCCTTGAGTATCAATGAGAATTTCACCTATCTCAGGATGAAAATAGTCTCTGATGGCGCGAATGACAAGATTACCTTCTTGATAAATGAGAAATGCGCCTGACTGGCCTTGAGATGCTTCTTCAATTGCTGTCCACAATTGTTTTAGATAATTTAAATCCCATTGCAGCTCTTCCAGAGACGAACCCACTCCCGCTGTTCGACCAATGACGCTCATACCTTCTGGGATATCTAAGTTTGAAATATGATCGCGGAATTCATTACGCTCCTCGCCTTCAACACGTCTTGAAACGCCTCCGCCATCCGGATTGTTGGGCATTAATACGATATATCGTCCTGCAAGAGAAAGGTAGCTTGAAAGCGCGGCACCTTTATTACCTCGTTCTTCTTTTGTAACTTGAACGATAATTTCTTGACCTTCTTCAATGACATCTTGAATGCGAGGGCGATTTTGGGTTGAGTCTTTGAAGTATTGCGGCGAAATTTCTTTGAAAGGAAGAAAGCCATGACGCTCTGTGCCGTAGTTTACGAAAGCAGCTTCAAGTGAAGGTTCTACACGAGTCACGATGCCTTTATAGATATTACTTTTCTTTAAAGCGCGACTTCCACGTTCAATATCAAGATCGATTAATTTTTGACCATCTACAATCGCAACTCGCAATTCTTCTGATTGGGTTGCATTAAAAAGCATACGTTTCATTATCTAAAACTCCTACAAGTAGGTTTTAAGATAAAGATTGTATTTCAGTTATTCAGGTGCACATCTAACCTAAGGTAAGGTTAGTATTTCTTGAGTTAAAACTTTTTCTAATCAAAAAGTTTTTAAATTATTTACTTAGTCACAGATCTTATTTGTAAGATTGTTGAGCAAAATATTTATGAATCTTTGTTATGTACATGTGCAATAAAACTAAAATATTCTTTAAATTTTTAAACCTTGTTTCAAGGCCGCTACTTAAAATAAGGCGAGCGGAAAAAGCCTTAGTAATTTGTTGTCACTGTATAATTCAGCTTAAATTATCTCTTTAATTCAATTGATTAAGAGAGTCTGAACACATTCAGTATAGGGTATAAACCTAATTAAACAAAATATGACTCAAAACACAAACGCTAAAAACCTTTTTTCTCATGAAAAAGCCACATTTGTTATTATTGATGAAGCAAGTGAAACACAAAAAATCGATAACTTCCTCTTAAAAATTTTAAAAAATGTGCCCAAAAGCCATGTTTATAAAATCCTTAGAAGTGGTGAGGTGAGAGTGAATAAAAAGCGAGTTGATACCACTTATCGTCTGATGATAGGTGATCAGGTAAGAATTCCTCCTATCGCTATAGAAGTTGAGAGAACACCGCCAGTTATTGAGCCAAAACAGCAACAAACGGCTTGGTTAGACACAAATGTTATTTACGAAGATGATGCGTTATTGGTGATCAATAAACCAAGTGGCTATGCTGTCCACGGGGGTAGTGGTCTTAATTTTGGCGTCATAGAATTGATTCGTCATGTAAGACCTAAAGCTAAGTTTTTAGAGCTCGTTCATCGTATTGACCGGGAGACTTCTGGCATCCTGTTGATTGCTAAAAAGCGTTCAGCACTGGTGAGTATGCACGATATGATGAGGCATAATCGCATTGAAAAAAAATACATCATGATGGTGGAAGGTGAGTGGACTGAATCCAAAAAAACAGTCGAACTTATGCTCAAAAAAACCTTCACACAAGAAGGTGAGAGGCGCGTCAACGTAACTGACGAGGAAGATGATAGCCAAAATCAAATGAGTAAAACAATCTTTTATTTAAAAAAATCTTTAGGGCCTTACACTCTCCTTGAGGCTAAGCTTATTACCGGAAGAACCCATCAGCTAAGAGTTCAGCTAGCTCACCTAGGGTTCCCTATTTTAGGCGACGATAAATATGGAGATTCTTTCTTAAACAAGACGCTCCAAAAAAAAGGCTTAAAACGCATGTTTCTTCATGCATTCTCTATGAAAATGAAACATCCTTTAACTGAGGAGCCTCTGGAGTTAAAAGCCCCTTTACCCCTTGAACTTGACGCATTTTTAAGTCAGCAAGCTTCATGAAATCGCCTCGCTTTGATTTAGTTATTTTGGACTGGGATGGAACGGTCGCCGATTCAACAGGCATTATTGTTGACGCAGTTATATCAGCAGCCGAAGGCGCTGGTGTTTTAGCGCCACCTAGAGCTTTAATTTTAAAAACTTTAGGGTTAGGCTTAAATCAATTATTACTCAAATTGTTTCCTCATTTATCTTCTGAAGTATTGGAGAAAGTAGCTGAAGGTTACCGCTCGCATTATGATGCAAATGAGGGGAATGCATATCTTTTTGATGGCGTAAAAGAGGGTATTGGACGACTTTATCAGCATAAATGTAAGCTCGCAGTTGCGACCGGAAAAAGTAGAAAAGGGTTGAAGTTTGCCCTACAAACTACTGAATTAAATAGATATTTTTTATCTACTAAAACAGTAGATGAGTGCTTTTCTAAACCTCACCCCCACATGGTAGAGGCCATATTGGAAGAGACCAAGATTCCAGCCGATCGCACAGTGATTGTAGGCGATACTCACTACGATCTTGAAATGGGAAGAAATGCTCATATTCAAACTATCGCGGTGAGTTATGGAGCCCAGCCTAAAGATGTCTTGCTGAGTTATGAGCCTTTGGCATGCTTTGATTCTTTCAAAGAAGTAGCAGACTTCTTGTTACCATGAGTTCAAGCGTAAAAATTGAAATAGATAAAAAAGCTTTTCAAGGTGATGGCTCAACCGTTAAATTTGAATATCAAAAAGCATCTGGAATACAATCAGGCTTTGCAGTTCTTTTTGAGGGTAAGTTCCATGCTTATCTTAATCAATGTCGGCATATGCCGATGGAGCTTGATTATAAGCCAAATGAATTTATGGATGATGAAAAAGAGTGGATTGTATGTTCGACGCATGGCGCCATGTATCATCCGGCTTCTGGGGAATGTATTTCAGGGCCTTGTCGGGGTGAAACATTACAAAAATTAAATATAACAGAATCAAACAATGTATTATGGGTTGAAATTTTTTAAAGTATTTATGGAGCATGGAAAATGGCAGTTAAAAAAAAGATAGAAAGTAAATCAAACTCACATTGGGAAAGAGAAGCCCTAGAAAAAATTGCCCTTTCAGCCTTGGGCGAGCAAAAAATTGCAAGGCGCTGGGGTATTTTTTTCAAATCAATTACATTTTTATATCTTTTTGTGCTTTTATTTTTTGCATTTGGCGCTACGCACACCAAGAGCAGCTCTAATAATCACACCGCATTGATTGAAATTAATGGTGTGATAGGAGAGAAGGATGAGGTTAATGCAAAAGATTTTTTCGAGAGCGTACAAAGAGCTTATGACAGTGATGGTACACAAGGCATTATTTTAAAAATTAATAGTCCAGGTGGAAGTCCAGTTCAAGCCGGAATGATTAACGATGAAATTAAACGACAAAAAAAATTACATCCTCATATTCCTGTTTATGCAGTAGTAGAAGATATATGCGCTTCAGGTGGTTACTATATTGCTGTGGCTGCCGATAAAATTTTTGTAGATAAAGCTAGTATCGTAGGCTCCATTGGCGTTCTCATGGATGGCTTTGGTTTTACAGATACCATGAAGAAAGCAGGCGTCGAAAGACGGCTTATGACAGCAGGCTCAAACAAAGCCATGCTTGACCCTTTCTCCCCAGTTAATCCTAAGCAACAAGCTTTTGTTCAAGACATGCTAAATCAGGTTCATCAACAATTCATCAAAGTGGTTAAAGACGGTCGTGGTAATCGACTTAAGGAATCCCCAGAAACATTTAGTGGTCTTTTTTGGAATGGCGAAGCCGCTGTTAAATTAGGTTTGGCTGACGCTTTTGGAAGTTATGATTATGTTGCTCGTGAAATTATCAAAGCTGAAGAGGTGGTTGATTTTACGACTCACGAAGGTTTTGCTGACCGTTTTGCACGAAAATTTGGTGCAAGTTTAGGGTCTTCTATGAATGAATCTTTGCGAACAGCCATATTAAATCAAAAATTAATTATTAAATAAAATCAATAGTTTATTGATTTTTTTTAATGTAATTAATTAAACCATTTGTAGAGCTGTCAAAGTCATATGTAGGTGTTTTTTCAGATAGTTTAGGTAAAACCTGTTTTGCAATTTGCTTGCCATATTCCACACCCCATTGATCAAATGAATTGATATTCCATATGATGCCTTGGGTAAAGATCTTATGTTCATACATCGCAATAAGTTGACCTAAAGTCTTTGGAGTTAATTTCTGGAAAAGTATGGATGAAGTGGGTCGATTACCTTCAAATGTTTTTTGAGGGATAAAGCTTTCAATATCCTCTCCCTCGAAGCCTTGCTTCTCAATTTCAGCGCGCGCTTCATCATATGTCTTACCTAGCATAAGAGATTGCGTTTGCGCGATGAAGTTCGCAAGTAAAATTTTGTGATGCTCATCACCATCTTTACCTATCGTGTAATGAGACTTAATCGGTATAAGGAAATCTGCTGGAACAATTTCTGTGCCTTGATGAAGAAGTTGATAGAAGGCATGCTGACCATTGGTACCGACTTCACCCCAGAGAATGGGGCCAGTGTGAAAATCAATATGCTCTCCATCGCGATTGATAAACTTGCCATTACTTTCCATATCTGCTTGTTGAAGATAAGGCGCTAGTTTCGATAATCCTTGGTCGTAAGCTAAGACCGCATGTGTCGGAAAGCCAAAGAAATTAATATTCCAAACGCCTAACAGTCCCATCATCATTGGAATGTTTTGTTCTATGGGTGCTGTTCTAAAATGCTCGTCCATTTCGAATCCACCCTTAAGCAATTCTTCAAAGCTATCCATACCAATATATAACGATATAGAAAGCCCGATCGCAGACCAAAGAGAGAAGCGACCGCCTACCCAATCCCAAAACTCAAACATATTTTCTGTGTCGATACCGAATTGCGATACGGCATGTTGGTTTGTCGACAATGCAACAAAGTGTTTCTTAATATGTTGATTATCTTTTGCAGCCTTGAGAAACCAATCCCTTGCTGAGAAAGCATTGGTCATTGTTTCTTGCGTTGTAAATGTTTTTGAAGCAACAATAAAAAGTGTTGTTTCTGGATGGCATTTTTCTAATGCTTGGGAGAGATCGGCACCATCTACGTTAGATACGAAATAGGGTGTTATGGTTTTTGAACCATAAGGTTTCAATGCCTGACAAACCATAGCAGGTCCTAAATCAGAACCGCCTATCCCAATATTAATAACATTCGTTATTGCTTTCCCAGTAAAGCCTTTCCATTGGCCTGATCTTAACTCTTCGCTAAAGCGGCGCATTTTTTTGAGTACACTTTTAACTTTAGGCACGACATCTTCGCCTTCGGACATAATAGGTGTTTCATTTTGATTGCGAAGGGCTGTATGAAGCACTGCACGATGTTCGGTAGAGTTTATTCTTTCACCTTGAAACATACGATCTCGCCAACTTTCTACCTCGGTTTCTTTTGCAAGCTTAACTAGGAGACTGATTGTTTCTTTTGTAATGCGATGTTTTGAGTAATCTAGAAGTAAATCATTAAACTGGATGTGAAATTGATTAAAACGAATAGGATCTGACTTGAACATCTCGCGAAGTGAGATGGGTTCGATATCTTTTTTATGTTGATTTAGCGCTTGCCAAATAGGCGACTGATTAATTTGCGACATGTATAACGTTCAATTCAAGGATTTAATGATGAAAATTTCAATATATATGCACATTATAGCAAAGACATACTTAATTCATATGAAAATTATGTTGCGCGAGTGCCCATGATATATGTTCTTTGACAAGCGGAGAGGCTTCATTTAGCCTGCCCTTTAGGGCATTCACGATAGTTTCAGATGTTTTAGCGTTACCAAGCCCTATCGCAATATTCCTCAACCACTGGTCATAGCCAATGCGAAGGATTGCACTACCTTCCATGTATTTGATGAATTCTGCTTCAGTCCATAAAAAGCATTCTATAAGCTCAATATCGTCTAAACCGTGCCTTACCTTAAAGTCATCCTCTTTAGTCATTTGACCAAATTTATTCCAAGGGCAATACAATTGGCAATCATCACAACCATAAACGCGATTCCCAATTTGTTTTCTATATTGCAAAGGTATAGAGGATTTATGTTCAATGGTGAGGTAAGAGATACATTTTCTTGCGTCGAGCATATAAGGCCCTACGATAGCTTTGGTTGGACATACATCCATGCAACTTGTGCATGTACCGCAATGATTTTCTACTTTTTTATCAATGGGCAGAGGTAAATTAATATAAATTTCACCAAGGAAGAACCAAGAGCCATGTTCTTTATTAATTAGTAAGGTATGTTTTCCTCGCCAACCAAGACCAGACTTCTCAGCAAGTTCAACTTCCATAACGGGAGCGCTATCTGTAAATAATCTAAATTCAAATGAATGATCTAAAGTCTTGTGAGCTTCTTTTTGAATTTTTTCTGAAAGTTTTTTTAATTTAGCACGCATGACTTTGTGGTAATCGCGACCTAATGCATATCGAGAAATGAAAGCTTTTTGATCGTCCTCTAAAATAGCTTCTGAATTGTGCGAGTGGGGAAAATAATTAAGTCTCGCTGTAATAATTCGGATGGTATGAGGCACTAACTCATCAGGCTGATATCGCCGAGAGCCATGTTTTACCATATAATGCATCTCACCATGGAACCCTTGTTTAATCCATTCTAGATAATGATCTTTGGTATGATCGAGATCTATATTAGCAATGCCAATTTGATCAAAACCAATTTCTCGGCCCCAGTCTTTAATTTGCAATGCTAATTGGTCCAAAATGTCTGCCATATTTTAATTATTTTTATATAAGTGTCTATGATGTTTGATTCTAATTATGACTTAAAAGATGAAAGTGAAACACTTCGTTTCGCAGAAAGTATGGCGAGCCATTTACTTCCCGGAATGAATTTATATTTAAAGGGTGAGTTAGGCGCTGGAAAAACGACATTTGTAAGAGGTCTCCTGCGCGGGCTTGGTTATCAGGATAAAGTTAAAAGCCCAACTTACACACTGGTTGAGTCTTATAGCTTCCTAAAATTTATGATCTATCACTTTGACCTTTATCGATTCAAAGGCGAGCATGAGTGGGACGATGCTGGATTTAGAGAATATTTTAATGAAACGTCTATTTGTTTAATTGAGTGGCCAGAAAAAGCAGGGGGCATACTTCCAGAGCCTGATATTTCAATTGAGCTTAGTCATGAGCCATTTGGCCGCCATCTTCACTTGATTGGCTTCACACCTATAGGAAGTGAATGTTTAAAAACTATTATCTGAAAATTATTTTTATCTTCATGTGGGTGATATTTCCAAATCACGTCTTAGCAAAAAATGTGATTGAATCAGCACGTGTATGGCCTGCAAGAGAGTATACGCGTGTGACTCTTGAGTCTATTAAACCTATTAGCAATGATCAAATGATTTTAAAAAATCCAGACCGCCTGGTGATTGATCTTCATGATATTGATCTTAATGACGATTTAAAAAATTTAAATACAAAAATTTTATCAAGCGATCCTAATATTAAACAAATTCGTGTCGCTAAGTTTAACCACCAAGTATCTCGAGTCGTCATCGAATTAAGATCAGAATCTAAAATTAATATTTTTTCTCTGAAGCCCGCAGGCGGATATAAATATCGTTTGGTCATTGATGTCTATCCAAGAGCAGATGAATTAATGGCGTTCGTACAAGATAAAGAAAAAAAAGATCTCACGCTACCAAAAAAAGAGATTGTTTTAACGCCTCCAGAGATTAAGAAAGAAAAAACATCTCAAGAAGTACCATTACCATCCCAAACTTCTAAAAGTTTGACTAAAAAAATCGTGATTGCTGTGGATGCTGGACATGGTGGCGAAGATTCTGGCGCAATAGGCGCTTCTGGTAGTTTAGAAAAAAATATAACTTTATCGATTGCTAGAAAACTTAAAAAAGAGATTGATAATGACGAACAATTAAGAGCGGTACTTACACGAGATGATGATTATTTTGTGCCCCTTTATGGAAGAGTTGTTAAAGCAAGAAAGTTAAAAGCAGACCTCTTTGTGTCCATTCATGCAGATGCTTTTACTAACCCAGATGCTAAAGGTTCTTCTGTTTTTGCATTATCAGAAAAGGGGGCGACTTCTGCCTCGGCAAAATATTTAGCCAATAAGGAAAATGAGTCCGATTTAATCGGTGGTGTAAGTTTGGATGACAAAGATCCTATGCTTGCTAAGACATTGCTCGATTTATCACAATCAGCAACGATTAATGACAGCGTCAAGCTTGGTAATTTTGTTTTGGATCAATTGGGTGATATTAATGACTTACATAAGACTAGTGTAGAGCAGGCTGGATTTGCGGTACTTAAGTCACCTGACATCCCATCTATTCTTGTGGAAACAGCGTTTATAAGCAATCCAAAAGAAGAGCAGATTTTAAATAATGAAGAGCACCAAGAAATTTTAGCTAAAAATATTTTAATTGGTATAAAAAAATATTTAGCTTCCAATCCTAATATTGCTAAGAATTTTTAAAGTATGGCTATAGAGAAGCCAGCTGTTTTCTTTTTGATAGGTCCTACAGCTTCAGGCAAAACTAATCTTGCTGTTGAGCTTGTCAACACATTCCCTTTTGAAATTATTAGCGTTGATTCAGCACAAATATATCAAGACATGGATATTGGTGTAGCTAAACCATCTCAAGATGTTCTAGATAAGGCACCTCATCACCTTATTAATATCATGAAGCCTAACGAGGCCTACTCCGTAGCAAAATTTACGCAAGATGCTTTAAAACTTATTGATGAAATTCTAATGCGAGAGCATATTCCACTCCTTGTTGGAGGCACTATGATGTATTTCAATGGCCTTGAAAAAGGCATTAATCAAATGCCTATGACTGACGAGCAGATACGAAAAGATATAGAAATAGAAGCGAGTCAAGTCGGCTGGCCGAAGCTTTATGAAAAGCTTAAATCCGTTGACAAAGAAACAGCAGAAAAGTTAAATCCTAATGATGCCCAGCGTATCAGTCGTGCTTTAGAAGTTTTTTACTCATCAGGAAAGCCTCTGTCTTCTTATCATCAATCAAAAAATAAAGATGTATTCCCGTTTTCAGTTTGTAAATTAGGACTCATGCCGAGCAATAGAAAAATTCTTCATCAGCGAATTGAGTTTAGAGTTCATGAAATGATAGAGGCCGGCTTATTTGAAGAGGTGAGATCTTTGCTTCAAAAATATCCTACTCTTCAAAGTCATATGCCATCCATGAGATCAGTGGGATATCGTCAAACCCTCGAGTACTTTAATGGAGGATTTGAAGAAAAAGAATGTATCGATAAGATTATCTTTGCAACACGACAGCTGGCAAAAAGGCAAATGACTTGGATGAGGAGCATGGAAAATCTTTATCTATTTGATTGTTCACATGACTTCATAAGTAAAGAAGTCATAGCTTTCATAAAGGCTAGACTTATATGAAGATTAAATCTTTGCTTCCGATATTTTCTCTCCTTTTTGGAGCTTTTGTCTGGGGAATCATTTGGTATCCCTATCGCTTAATGGCACAAGCAGGTGTTTCAGGTATTTATTCCAGTTTTTATGTGTTTATTTTGACGATTGCCATAGCGCTGCCTTATTTTTTTATAACTAAGAAAAAGGTCCCTATATGGTCAAAAGATTTTTGGCTTCTTGCTCTTGTTGCAGGTTATACAAATATTAGTTATGTGCTCGCTGTCATTGATGGAGAGGTTGTGCGTGTCATGCTTTTATTTTATCTCTCCCCCGTTTGGACTATTTTTTTAGCGCATTTTATGCTGAATGAAGATACGCAAAAACGTCATTACATCGCTGTCTTTATTTCTCTTATTGGGGCTTTTATTATGTTTTGGGAGCCGGGCTATCTCATTCATTTAGATTCAAAGAGTGATTGGTTAGCCCTTAGCTCCGGCTTAGGTTTTGCGATAACCAATGTGATGACACGTAAACATGAACATATGACAGTCAATCAAAAAGCATTAGCAATTTGGCTTGGTGTGATCGTAGTAGCCATGATATGCATTATGTTTGATAAAAATGCTATGCCAACATTAGATTTTTTCAGGCCAGTTGATGCTGCGATTATGATGGTGATTGCATTAAGCTTATTTTTGTCAACTTTGCTTGTGCAATTTGGTGTCACACAAATTAAAGCAGTGGAAGCGTCTAGTTTTTTTCTATTTGAAATTGTGGTTGCTGCAATTTCATCTTATTTTCTTGTAGGTGAAAGTATTGCTCTTAAAGAGTGGCTAGGCGGAATTTTGATTATTGCTGGCGTGGTTCTTTCTGCGGAAAACTAAATAATTTCTTGATAGATACTTTCCAATTTTTTTACAAATAAACGCGGCTGGAAGTTCGGTGAAGTTGATTTGGCTTCTTTCAGTCTCTGAATTAAGTCCTGTCTATATATTGAATCTTCAGTGAGCTTAGAAGCACATCGAATATAGCTTTCAATATCCTCTGTAATTAGCTCATCTAGATTTAAGCTATGAAGCAAGCTTCCTGCCACTCTTGAAGGGAATGTTTTACCCTTAAGTGTAACAATTGGTAAATTCATAGATAAGGCATCGCTGGCTGAAGTGTGAGCGTTATAAGGTAGGGTATCTAAATAAATATCTGCTAAAGCATGGCGAGCAATATGTTCCTCATTAGGCACGCGTGTCGCGAAAATAATTCTTTCAGATTTAATACCATGTTTCTCCGCGTAGCTTTTTAGTTGATCTGAAGCCCATTTATTGGAATGTGTTAACCAGAGAATACTTTTTGGATATTTTAGTAAAAGCGTAAGCCAGGCTTTGAATATGACTTCTGTAATTTTGAACGATTGATTAAAAGCGCAATATACAAAAGCGTCTGAAGGAATGCCATAATCTTGCCGATTTTTCTCATTCGATTGGCTACGATTTTCTATATTCGGCTGATAGGCAAAGGGCAGTCTTAGAATAGATTCTGCATAATATTTTTCATCACTTTCAGGGATAATAAAATCATCAGCCAAGATAAATTCATAGAGTGATTTTTCTCCCGTAAAGCCCATCGTACCAGGGTAACCTAGCCAATTAATAGTAATTGTATTTTTAAGTTGCGGGGCAATAAATGCTCGACTGTTATTCGTATAACCTGTTAAATCTATCAATATGTCAATTTCATCATGATTGATAAGAGTCACAGCGCTTCCATCATTGGTAGATGAGATATCACGATAATGATCAAATAAACTAATAAGTGTAGTTCGTTCGTTTGTATTTTCGTTTGGGCTGGCATCATAAGCGTAAATATCAAAAATATCACGATCGTGATATTTAATAACGTCGCGTATTAAAAAATATAAGGGATGTAACTTAAAGTCTGATGACAAATACCCAATACGGATTTTATTTTTTCTTTCCCATCTGCCTTTTTGGAATGATTGGGCTTTGAAGTGATTTTGCGTCCACTGATTTGCACATACCATTTGTTCTTGAGATGAAGAGAATGGGTTTGAAATAAAAGCGAAGGGGGAAATGAGCGCTTCGGGATTCGTATTCACAATAGAGCATATTTTTTGAAAAAGCTGATCAATCCCTTGCCAGTCACACATGTGCTGTTTTTGATGGGCGAGATGAAGATAAGCGTGGAACAAGAGGGGGTTGATAGACAATGCGCGCTCATAAGAGGCTACGGCTTTATCTAGGTGACCTAATTCACGCTCTGCATTACCTAAATTGTTCCAGAGGTCAGCATCCTGCTTGTTAAGATTTAATGCTTTTTGGTAGCATTGATAAGCCTCATCTCTTTTTTGAAGTTTATCTTTTGCATTGGCTAAATTGTAATAATAAGTCCAATTATTTTTTTCATATTGAATAGCTTCTTCAAAGCAAGCTTCTGCTAATAAAAATTGTGACTGTATTTGGTATGCATTACCGAGCTCTGACAATGAATAACAGAGTGCATTTCTAATATCAAGATTATCTTTGAAAGCCATATAGGAATTTCTAAAGTATCCTACCGCATCAACAAATTGTTTGTTTAAAGCACAAAGATTACCTAATTCTAATTGAATAAATAGATCGTTAGGTTTAGCTTGAAGTGCTTTTGTAAGAACTTCTATAGCACTTACAAGATCACCTTCTTCTTCATATTTTTTTGCAAGATCAATAAGAGATTTTGACATGATTAAATTTATACCTTAAAAATACGACTCGCTGCTTTTTTTAAACTCATTTTTTTGAGCCTATATCTTTCCGGATTTGTGTAATTTAGTGTTTCTTTATCTTCTTTAGATAAGTTTTTGTTGATTAAATTGGCTAGGACGAAAGTGCAGTAGGGGGCAAACGTAAATCCTCTGGAGCCAAATCCACTCGCAACATACAAATTGTCCAGCCATGGGAGTTGATCTGTCTGAGCCAATTCTCTCACACGCATTTTTTTAAATAATTCATTATTAAATATGCGACCTACATAAGGTTTTCTATCTTTTGTAGATGCTCGCCAAGACACTCTCCCAGACATTGTTTTTTGCGCTAGACAATAATTATAAAATTCTCGATGTATGTCTTTTATTGAAGCTATGTTCTTTTTTGTATCGCTTAATCTTAAGTTCTTATTAAAGTCATTCATGCCATAAGTTGCACCAAAAATATGCTTATTTTGCATGGGTGGCGCTAAGTATCCCTCATCACAGATGACGATAGAAGGCATTTTAAATGGTGTTGAATTGACCCAATTGATCTGTCCTCGGAAAGCCTCTGTATGTAAATGTTGAGTTAAGTCAAATTGATGCAGATATGCTGCATTACAAATGGCAACATGATCACTATTGAAAATTTTTTTATCTTTAGTCTTAAGCGTCCATTCATTATTTAATTTTTCAATCGATATTATTTCCTGGTTTGTAAGTATTTTAATATTTGAATGATTTACTAAATGCTGACATAGGGCTATTGGATTTACCCAGCCCCCTTGATGAAAGAGAAGTCCACTTGAATCCTGATTCATTAAATATTTTTTAAGTATTGGTTTATCTATTAAGGTTAAAATTTTTTCTTGGTCTACACTTTTACTTGATAAATTAATTTCTAATTTATGAGCATATGCTTCCTCTAAAATTTCAATCGCACCATCAAATCGATAATCATCTTTATTTAGACCTAATTTATCTATCCATGCTGTCGTAAACATAAAACTTTTTAGCATGAAATCATTGTATGCCTTATCGTTAAGCATAAATTTGGGATAAATTGCTGCCACTGGATTTCCCGAACCCCCAGACGCTATATCATCTTGGCTCTCTAATAATGTGACATCCCATCCGGTATTTGCTAAAAAATGTGCCAATGAACAGCCTGTAATACCAGCTCCAATGATTACTATATTTTTTTGCATGTAAGGTTGTCAGTCTATATCTGGTATTAAAAAAAGATTGCTTGCGATAAGATATCAGTATTAGGCATTATCCATAAAGTGCTTTATTAATCTAGCAATCTCATACGATCGTTTTGAAAGGGTATACGTTGAAATCTATCCGAGTGGCTCTATTAAGCTTCTTTTTTCTCATATTCACAGGTTGCGCTTCCATGGATTCTATTTCCCTAGATTCCTTGTCTTTAGATAAGATTTCTCTACCCAAGCTTCCGTCATTCAAATTTGGCTCAGACGAGCAATGGCCCTCATATGGTAAGAATCTTACCAATCAACGCTTTTCGACCTTAACTCAAATTAATCAAGATAATGTCAAAAATCTTGAACTCGCTTGGAAATTTAAATCGGGTGTTGTAGCAACATTTCAAGCATCCCCATTGGTTATTAATAATGTAATGTTCATAAGTCTTCCGCATAACCATGTGGTTGCATTAGACGCAAAGACAGGTAAAGAGTTATGGCGTTATAACCATAAAAAAAGAGATAGCTGGAGAATGTGTTGCGGACCTGCAAATCGAGGATTGGCATATTCAAGTAATAAAATTTTTATAGGTACAGTTGATGCAAGACTCGTTGCCTTAGATGCACATACAGGTAAAAAAATCTGGGATATTGATGTTGCCGATAATGATAATAAATTTGAAAGTAGTAACTCACTAAGTCAGTCCGACAGTAAGAGTCAAAAGGATGTTTATGGGCAAACCGGTGTCGGTATAGCTATGGCTCCAGTGACTTACAAAGATTTAGTGATTGTGGGCATTACAGGTGTGGGATATGGATTGCATGTCGATACCCCCAGACCAGATGCACCAATGGGCGCTGTAATTGGGGTGGATGGTCGTTTTGGGCGCCCAGGATTTTTGGCAGCTTATAACATTCAAACAGGTAAGCGCGTTTGGCAGTTCGATACGATTCCATCAGAAAGATGGGAGGGTAAATTTAGAGAAACAATTGAAGGTAATGTTTCTTTAAACCGTAACATTGCTCAAGAAAAAGAAAGTCTTAAAAATAATAAAGAAGCTTGGAAGTTTGGAGGAGGCTCAGCGTGGAGCACTCCAGCTATTGATGAAGAAGCAAATACTTTATATTTTGGGACAGGTAATCCTTCTCCACAGATGAATGACATTTCAAGACCTGGAGACAATTTATATACTGTTTCCCTTGTAGCGCTCGATGCAACGTCAGGTAAATTAAAATGGTTTTATCAGCAAGTTCCTCATGATGTATGGGGATATGATGTTGCTAGCCCCCCAGTATTATTTGAATATAAGAAAGATGGTAAAACGATTCCTGCGGTAGGTCAGGCCAGTAAGACCGGTTGGTATTACATTCACAATCGTATCACGGGTGATCTTTTGGCAAAAACAGAACCCTTTGTGCCACAAAAAAATCTTTTTGCAAAAGCCACAGCTGAAGGTACAGTTTTATACCCGGGTATTTTAGGCGGTGCTAATTGGGGCCCAACTTCCCTAGATGAAAAAAATCAAATTGCATTTGTTTCAGCTATTCATGCACCTATTAAATACACATTAGTTGATGAGCCTGCGCGTGATGATTTACCTGCGATTAGATATGCTTCTTCCGAACCTACACAAGATGAGAGATGGGGACTACTTTCTGCTATTGATTTAAATAGTAAAAAAATTAAATGGCAAGTTAAGACACCTCAACCATTAACAGGAGGCTTATTAGCGACTGAAGGTAATCTTGTTTTCATGGGTGAGGGTAATGGGAATTTTAATGCTTACGATGCTAAAACTGGAAAGTTACTTTGGACAAATAAAGTTGATGCAGGCGTTAATGCACCGCCCATTAGTTATGAGATTGATGGAACGCAATATATTGCTGTTGCTGCAGGTGGTAATTCTATCTTTGGTTTTAAAGAGGGTGACAACATCTTGGTTTACAAACTTAAAAAATCATAAAGTTCATATAAATGGAAGAAGCTGTTCGTATTTCAAAAATACTATCTGAGCTTGGCCTTTGTTCAAGAAGAGAAGCTGATGCTTATATTGAGCAAGGTCTCGTCATGCTTGATGGCAAGGTTGTCACTGAATTAGGCACACGTGCTTACCGATCACAAAAAGTTGAATTAAAAAAGCAAGCAGCTATTCAGCAGTCTTCAAAAGCAACTGTTATCTTAAATAAGCCCGTGGGTTATATTTCACATCTTGATGACGATAAAGCTTTTACGCCTGCCGCCAGTCTTGTGACCCAGGATAATTTTCAAGTTTCTAAACAGCATTCGTCTCGGAATCCAAGATTTAATACTGATGGATTAGCTCCAGCTGGAAGGCTTGATATTGATTCTTCCGGATTATTAGTGCTTACACAAGATGGAAGAATTGCTAAAACAATTATTGGCGAGCAGAGCGCTATCGAAAAAGAATACTTAGTTCGGGTCGAAGGAAAATTAGTGAATCAAGGTTTGGAGTTATTAAGACATGGACTTTCGCTCGATGGCTACAAGCTAAAACATGCTGAAGTTGAATGGCAAAATGACGATCAATTGCGCTTTGTTTTAACTGAGGGGCGAAATAGACAAATTAGAAGAATGTGTGAACTTGTTGGGCTTCATGTGACTGGATTAAAAAGGGTGAGAATTGGTAATGTTTTACTTGGCGATCTGCCCACAGGCATGTGGAGATTTTTAGAAGAGAAAGAGAACTTTTAAATGGCCATCGCATTAGAGCATATTAATTTTATTGTTCGAAAATTAACCATTGAAGAAAAATATCCTGGCGGATGGGAACAATGCTTGATCGATCACGCTTCTTCTCTTGGTACTCGTGTTTGGTATGATGAGCATCTGTTTAGAGATGGCGCTATGAATCCAATTGATATGGAAAATTTAGTGAATGCTTGGAGAGATATTGGTTTTCAAGCTGTTTTGATTAACGGCGAAAAGAAGTGGCTAGATTGCTGCGTCATTGATGAAAACTTCGAAACTTTATCTTTGTCATGTGACTGGATAGAAATAGATATCACAGGAGAATACGTATTTCTTAAAGATGAAGACCCGTCCGAGATTGTGGGCCGTCATGGATTTTAACAGCTAACTTTTTTTGTATCTTTCAATACCCTCAAGAATTTCTTTGTGAGCATCTTGAGGACCATTCCAGCCTTTAACTTTAACCCATTTGCCTTTTTCCAAATCTTTATAGTGCTCGAAAAAATGTTGAATTTGATTGAGACGCAAAGGATTCATATCTTCCGGTTTTTGCCAGCGCGAATAGATTGAAAGAATTCTATCTTCAGGAACTGCTAAAACTTTTGCGTCCTGACCCTGCTCATCTTCCATTTCTAATATGCCAACAGCGCGAC